>JAICQA010000024.1 GCA_025929595.1 Xanthobacteraceae bacterium | reverse complement strand
TGCCGATGAACGGAAACTCGTTCGGCCGCAGGATGTAGGCGCCGCGCGAGCCGCCGACAAAATCCCAGTTGATGATGAGCGTCTGCAAAACGACCGCGAGCGCCAGCGTCGCGATCGCGAAGAACACACCGCGCAGCCGCAGTGTCAGATAGCCCGCGCCGAGCCCGATGAGGCCGGAGACGATTCCGCCGATCACGATCAGCACCGGAATGGGCAACGGGTAAAAGTTGTGAATCGCAATTGTGGAATAGGCGCCGGCGGCAAAGAACGCGGCCGAGCCGAAATTCACATAGCCCGCATATCCGCCAAGAATGTTCCAGGCGGTCGCAAGCACCACATATTGCAGCACCACATAGGCGGCGATGTAGTAGTAATCGTTGCCCGCGAAGCGCGCGACAACGGCAACTACAAGCGCGAGGAGCGCGGCGATGAGGAAGTAAGTCGACCAGCGCACGGCTCAGCGTCCCAGAATGCCCTGCGGACGGAACGCGAGCGCCAGCAGCAGGAAGCCGAACGACACGGCGGGTGCCCAGGACGGTCCGTAAAAGGTCGAGGTGAAACTTTCCATGATGCCGAGGAGCATCGCGCCGAGAACGGTGCCGGGCAGGCTGCCAAGTCCGCCAAGCACGGCGATCGCGAACACGCGCCCGATATATTCGCGGCCGATGCCGGGCTCGACCGGATGGATGATGATGAGCAGAGCCCCGGCAACGGCCGCCGTTGCGATGGAAATGCCGAACGCGATGCGCTTGATGCGGATCGGATCGACCGCCATCAGCTTCAGCGCCAGGGCATCTTGCGAGACAGCCATGATGGCGCGGCCGGTGAAGGTCTTCGACAGGAAAAGCTGCAGGATGCCGAACATCGCCAGCGCCAGCACACAGGGGATCAGCATCCGGAACGGAAAGTCGGCGACCCCGATGCGCAGGCTCGGTCCCACATAGTCGGCCTGCACGTAGCGGTAGTCGACGCCGAAGGCCAGGATCAGCCCGACCTCTGTGACGAACATCAGGCCGAAGAAGAACGCGAGGCCGCGCAGCGCCTCCTGCCCGCGGCGTTCAAACGACAGGTAATAGACCTGATAGACCGCGGTCCCCAGCCAATAGAACACTGGCAGCATCAGCAGGCTGGCGAGGATCGGGTCGAGCCCGTAAGTCGAATTGAGAATATACGCGATGTACGCGCCCAGAATGATGAAGGAAACGTGCGCGATGTTGACGATGTCGAGAATGCCGAAGGCGATGGAAATGCCCAACGTCACGGCGACATAGAAGCCGCCCAGCAACACGCCCGCGATGACGGCGTTGACCAGCAGGTCGTACGAAAAAATCATGCCTTCCCCTGCGTTCCCCGCGCAGGTACCGCTCTCTGCCGCCTGCGGTCCCCAGCCTTACTCGTTGTTGGGGCTTGTTGCCCCTTCGTTCATGCCCGCCGTCAGTGTGCAGGAATGACGACCTTGTGACTAGTCTTCATTTGCTGCGCACGCAATCCCGCGCTGCCCACGCTGGCTTGGGACGGCGGCTTGCTCGCGAGACGGTCTGGCTCAGGCGGGTTTGCGCTCGATGCCGGCCATTGCCTCCAGCACCACGCTCACGGCAGCCGTGTCCTGCTGGCCGAGACCCCGCGCAAGCGCAGCGTCGTAAACCGGCGCCGTGGCCTCCAGGAGCGGAACCTTGCAGCCGATTGTCCGCGCGAATTCCCGAATGATCGCCATGTCCTTCTGCCAGACCGAAATCTTCATCGTGGCATCGTCGTAACGTCCCTCGGCCATCATCGGCCCGCGAAGCTCGAACACGCGCGAGTTGCCGGCGCCCGACTTCACGAGTTCGAGAATCTGTGCCGGATCGAGGCCCGCCTTCATCCCCAGCGCGAAGGCCTCGGCAGACGCCACATTGTGAATTGCCACGAGCAGATTGGCGACGAATTTCATCTTCGTGCCATTGCCGAACGCGCCGAGGTTGGAGACCGCACGCGCGAAATCGAGCAACAGGGGGCGCGCCGCATCGATGCTCTTTGCGTCGCCGCTCGCGTAAATCGAAAGATCACGTGTCTTCGCCTGTGCGCCCGTCCCGCTGATCGGACAATCGAGCAACACGTGCCCGGCAGCGCGCAGTACCGTCTCGGCCGCGTATTTGTCGTCAAGCGAGAATGTGCCGAGCTCGACAACGATCCGTCGCGGCAGTTTTGCCGCCGCAATTGCGTTGGCGGTTAACATAAGTGCGTCGGGGCGCGGCAGGCTGACGAGCACGACGGGCGCCTGCGCGGCAGCATCTTGCGCGCTTGCGACGATCTCGATGCCGGCGGCACGCAACTCAGCGCATCGCGCCTTATCCGTGTCGAAGCCAAACACCCGCCAGCCGCGGGCGTGCAGATTGCGGGCGATTGCACCGCCCATGATGCCCAGGCCGACGATTCCGACGGCCCCTTTTCCCGCAGACGTCATCCGCGTCTCCCGTCTCTATGCAAACGGCTCCGGCTCGCCCTCCGGCAACGGCACTTGGAACGCAACGATCGTCATCGAAATCAAGGCGTAATAGCCGAGGATTCCGACCAGCTCGACCGCGCCAAGTTCGCCGAGCTCTTCGACCGCCCGCTTGTATGTGGCGTCGCTCACGCGCCGCTTCTCCAGCAACTCGCGCGTAAATGCGTAAAGAGCGGCCTCATCGCCTTTGGAAAATTTCGGCTCCTGCCCGACGCGGATGGCTTCGACCGCCGAGGGATCAAGTCCGGCGGAAATTCCCGCCGGTGCGTGCACGAACCATTCGAACCCGGCCTTCCAATACGCGCCGGTGATCAGAATCGCGAGTTCCGAAAGTCGCTTCGGCAGGCTCGTATGATAGCGACAGAATGCACCGAGTTCCTGCGCACGCGACGCAAGCTCCGCGCTGTTCAGCCAGACCTTCAGCGGGCCTTGCACCACGCCGCGCGGACCCGCGACGATCGCGTCATATACTTTGCGCTGTGCCGGAGAGAGCTTCTCTGGAGCGAGATCAGGTAAACGAGGCATCGATTTTCACCCAAATTTGCCGCCGGGATGCCCGGTATCGCGTCGCCGGCCCGACCATTCATGTTTCCGCAACCAGGAAAAGTCGCGCCGCATTTACCAGCCGAATCCAGCAACTACGCTTTTAGTGGTTCGGGCAAGAAGTTGGAAAGCATGGAACTTCACGGCCCTTTCAACATGAAATCGAAATCGGCGCAATTCGATTGAACTTCAACACCTCGCAAAAAGGCTTGTCCGCTACTTCTGCAAGCGAAGAATTGGTTAGCGGGAGCGGGAAAAGTGCGTGGAAGCACGATCGTGATGATCGCCGTCGCCGTCGTTTTCGGCGTGCTGTCGGTGTTCATGGCGCAGAGCTGGCTCAACCGCCAGGCCGATGCGCGCATGAAGAGTCTTCAGGCCCAGACCAAGACGGTCTCGACGCGCACGATCGTCGTCGCGAAGTCGCCGCTGCGGTTTGGCAACCCGTTGACCTCGCAGGTGCTGCGCGAAGTGCAGTGGCCGGGTGAGGCGATTCCCGAGAACGCGTTCGCCACGATCGCAGAACTAATCAAGGGTGAAAAGCGCGTCGTGCTGGCGTCGATGGAAGCGAACGAACCGATCGTCAGCACGAAGATTACCGGTCCCGGCCAGAAAGCCACGCTTTCGGCGCTGATCGAGGAAGGCATGAAGGCCGTCACCGTACGCGTGAACGACGTGGATGGCGTGGCCGGCTTCATTCTTCCGGGCGACCGTGTCGACGTGTTGATGACCCGCAACGCCGACAACAACGGAACGACCGACGTTGTGCTGCAGAACATCAAGGTGCTGGGCATCGATCAGCTCGCCGACGCGCGCGCGGAGAAGCCGACCGTCGCCAAGGCCGTGACGCTGGAAGTCGATACGGTTTCGGCGCAGAAGCTGGCGCTCGCTTCGAGCGCGGGAAATCTCTCGCTGATGCTGCGCCGCGCCGGCGACGTCGCGGAAGAAGCCAGCCGCCGCATCTCGATCACCGATATTGGAACTCGGGGCGCGAGCCAGCCCGCCGCGACGCGCGGCAGCTTCACCACCATCCGCGTCATGCG
Organism: Xanthobacteraceae bacterium; assembly: GCA_025929595.1. Classification (GTDB taxonomy): domain Bacteria; phylum Pseudomonadota; class Alphaproteobacteria; order Rhizobiales; family Xanthobacteraceae; genus JAUSIF01. The sequence goes on along the minus strand of JAICQA010000024.1, from coordinate 10,748 downwards.
CGCGGATAAGAACTCGGAATATAGCGTGCCCGTCGAGGTGCTCGGCGGCGCGCAAGCGAATGCGGCGGAGCGTGGGGATGCTCGGCCGTAAGCGAACGGGAATCGGGACGAAAAAGGTTTTGGGGAGGGTAGCGTGAATCATTCGAAGGGACAGGTGATGGGAGCTGGCTGGGCCGCGCGTTGGTGCGCGGCTCTGCCGGCCCTCTTGATGGCGGGCGCGCTTGTGGCGGCGTCGCTGGCGGCATCGGCCACGCCGGCCAATGCCAACGGCAAGTCGCCGAAGGTCGTCCAGCTCGGACTCACCAAGGCTTCGCCGACGGTAAAGGTGCCGTTCGGCAAGTCCGAGGTTCTGCGGACCGACACCGCCTTTGTGGATATCGTCGTTGCCGATCCGGCGACCGCGGACGTCCTGCCGCTCACCGACCGCTCCGTGTCGATCCTCGGCAAGAAGATCGGCTCCACGCGCATCACGGTCTACGGCGAGGGCAAGGAGCTCGTGGGCGTGTTTGATGTCGAGGTCGCCTACGACACCTCGCAGCTCGCCGCAGAATTGTCATCGCAGTTCCCGCACGCGAATTTCCGCGTCTCGTCGGTCAACGGCCGCATCCTCCTGTCGGGCTCGGCGCCGGATGGCGTGACGCTCGACAAGGCGGTGACGATCGCCAAGCAGTTCGGCCCCGAAGTCATCAACTCGGTTCGCGTGACCCAGCCGCAGCAGGTACTGCTCGAAGTCCGCTTCGTCGAGGCGTCTCGCAACGCGGGCCGCGAACTGGGGATCAACTGGGACGTCGTCACCAGCAATTTCGATTTCAGCACCGGCGTGGGCCTTCTCGGTCCGAACGCTCCCTTCGGCACCATGATCGGCAACCTGCTCACGGGCGGCGTCGACGCTGAGACGATCATTCGCGGCCTCGAGGAGCGCGGTGTCGCCCGCCGGCTCGCCGAGCCGAACCTTGTGGCGCTGTCCGGCGACACGGCGAACTTCCTCGCCGGCGGCGAATTTCCGATCCCGGTGGCGCAACAGACGAACGTGATCACGATCGAGTTCAAGAAGTTCGGTGTCGGCCTGGCCTTTACCCCGACCGTCATGGCGGGTGGCCTGATCAACCTCAAGATCGAACCGGAAGTCAGCCAGATCGATCCGACGAACTCCATCCGTATCGGCGGCCTCGAGATTCCGAGCCTTACCGTGCGCCGCGCCAACACGACGGTTGAGCTGCGCAACGGCCAGAGCTTCGCGATCGCCGGCCTCCTCCAGTCCATGAACGAAGTGAGCCAGGCGCAGCTGCCCTGGATCGGCAACATTCCAATCCTCGGCGCGCTGTTCCGCAGCGCCGCTTACCAGAAGAAGGAAACCGACCTCGTCATCATCGTGACGCCGCGCATCGTGCGTCCGAGCCGGCCGGGCGATCTCGTCCGCACGCCGCTCGACAATACGCTGCCGCCGAACGACGTCGACCTGTTCGTCAACGGCATCCAGGAAATCAACCCGAAGATGGCGCGCGCCTTGCGCAAGATCGAGCGCGGACTCGATACCGGCCGGCCGTTCACCGGCCACGTGATGGATCTTCCGCCGGCGGCTGTCATTTCGGTCGGTCACCAGATCGGGAAGGAGCCTCTCAATGTCGTCGTCAGCAAGTAAGCGCCTGGCCTGGATGGGCCCTGTGCTGTGCGCCGTCGCCGCTGTGGGTGGCTGCGCCGAACCGGACCTTTATCTCGATCGCCGCGACACCATCAGCTTCCACGCGGGCGATGCCATCGCCACGAACATTGCGGTGCAGACCATCGATCCGTGGCCGCGCGTCGCCGGCAACCGGGACATCCCCGGCAACGGCGACCGCATGCAGGCGGCCGGCGAACGCTATCGCACCGGCAAGGTCACGCCACCGAAAGGACTGGGCACGAGTTCGGTCGACTTCCAGGAGAAATCCGGCGGCAGCGACTCCGGAGCCGGCAAATAACGTAATCCCGCGCGGCCGGGCGCGAGTCCGGCAGCCAAGCAGAAGCACAATCGATGCTCGATCGCCAAGATAACGTCGTCCCGTCCAAGGTCAGGGTGATCGCGCTCACCGCCGACGAGGCGTTGGAGCAGTCGCTCCGCACGACCTTTGGAGCGAGCGGCAAGATCGAACTCTCGATCGTCAAGGGCAACGTGCTGAACGAGGAGTCCGGCTTCTCGCCTGCCGACGCTTCGGTCGTCATCGTCGATCTCGACGCCGGCAATCCCGACGAGCTCGCCGCCTTGCAGCGGCTCACCAACCGAATCGGCCGCTGGCCGCCGGTCATCGTCGTGACCGAAGGCTTCAACGCCGAACTCGGCCGTGGTCTCGTACAGATGCGCGTCGCCGACTTCCTGGTGAAGCCGGTGGACGGCATCGACGTCGTGCGCGCCTGCGCGCGCGTGGCCCAGGGCCCGACCGACGACGAAGTGCGCGAAGCCGAGATTTTCACTTTCCTTCCCGCCGCAGGCGGTGTCGGCGTAACGACGCTGGCGATCCAGACGGCGATGACGCTGCTGAACAGCGGCCCGCGTGGCGGCGTGAAGACCTGCCTCGTCGATCTCGATTTTCAGCACGGCGCTTGCGCCGACTATCTCGATCTCGAGCCGCGCCTTGATTTGAGCGAGATCGATCCGCGGCCGGAGCGGCTCGATCGCCAGTTGCTGGAAGTCATGCTCTCGCGGCATGCCTCCGGTCTTTCGCTGATTGCGGCGCCGAACCGCCCCGCGGAGATGCGCTCCTTCGACCCGGGCATGGTCACGCGTCTCCTCGATCTCGTGTCGTCGCATTTCGACTATGTGGTCATCGACATGCCGCGCACCTGGTTCTCGTGGACCGACAACGTGCTGACCGGCTCGAACAAGCTCTTCATCGTCAGCGAAATGACCGTGCCTGGCCTGCGTCATGCGAAGAAGCTCATGGGCGCGATCAGCGAGCGCCTCGGCCCCGACCAGCAGCCGCTGGTGATCGTCAACCGCTTCGAGCAGCGCCTGTTTGCGCCGGGCCTGCGGCTCGCCGACATCAAGCAGGCATTGGGCGCGGGCTTCTGCGGCACCGTGCCGAACAACTACCGGCTCGTGCGCGAAGCGATCGACCGCGGCATTCCCCTCGACGAGGTCAAGTCGGGCAACAACGTTTCCGCCGAGATGAAGAAGCTCGTCCTCCCACAGCGCGCCAAGGCCGCCAAGGCCGAACCGGAAGGCAAGCGCCTTCTCTTCTGGGCGAAATAGGCGGGAGCGAGACGAATGCTTGGACGCTTCACCAAACGCCCCGCCGTCGCCGCACCGGCTGTCGCCGAGCGCGAGGAGCTCGTGGAGGTCAGGGCGCCGGTGATCGAGCTTGAGGCGGCGCCCGAAATCTCACCGCCGCTGCCGGAGCCTGTGCCGGCGCCGAACAATCCGCTCCTCAGCGCCAAGCTGCTCGACGCCAAGGTCCGGCTTCACCGGCGCCTGATCGAGGAAATCAACCTCTCGGCGCTTGAAAAGCTGCCCGAAGCGGAGATGCGCAAGCACGTCTCCGGGCTCGTCTCGCAATACATCGTCAGCGAACGTCTCGCACTCAACGCACGCGAACTCGAAGAATTCGTCGCCGAAATTCTGGACGAAATGACCGGGCTCGGGCCGATCGAGCCGCTGCTCAAGGACCCGACGGTCAACGACATTCTGATCAACGGCCACGAATGCGTCTATGTCGAGCGACTCGGCGTGCTGGAGCCGACGCTCGTGCGTTTCAAGGACGAGGCGCATCTGCTGCGCATCATCAACAAGATCGTGTCGGCGGTCGGCCGGCGCGTCGATGAATCGCAACCGCTTTGCGACGCGCGTTTGCTCGACGGCTCCCGTATCAACATCGCCGTCCGTCCCATCGCGGTCGACGGCCCGTTGGTCTCCATCCGTAAATTCTCCAAGAAGCCCTTCAATCTGAAGAAGCTCGTGGAGATGAACGCCATCCGTCCGCAGATGGCCGAATTGCTCGCCGCCGCCGTCAAGGCGCGCGTGACGCTTATCATCTCGGGCGGCACCGGCTCCGGCAAGACGACGATGCTGAACGCGCTCTCGGCCTTCATCTCGGAGAAGGAGCGCCTGGTCACCATTGAGGATGCCGCCGAACTGCAGTTGCAGCAGCCGCATGTCGGCCGCATGGAAACGCGCCCCCCTAACATCGAGGGCAAGGGCGAAATCCGCCAGCGCGAGCTGGTCAAGAACGCGCTGCGCATGCGCCCCGACCGCGTGATTCTCGGCGAGTGCCGCGGTGAAGAAGCTTTCGACATGCTTCAGGCCATGAATACGGGCCACGAAGGTTCGATGGCGACCGTCCACGCCAACTCGCCGCGCGACGCAATCTCACGTCTTGAGCAGATGATCGGCATGGCGGGTCTGCCCATGACCGTGTCGAGCATCCGCGGCCAGATCGCCGCCGCCATCCGTGTGATCGTGCAATTGCAGCGCCTGTCCGACGGCAAGCGCCGCATCACGTCGATTGCCGAAATTACGGGTCTGGAAAGCGACATCATCCAGATGCAGGAAATCTACAAATATGTCCGTACGGGCACCGCGTCCGACGGCTCGGTCGAGGGCCATTTCCAGGCTACCGGCGTGCGCCCGCGCTTCCTCAACGATCTCATCGCGCAAGGCATCACGATCCCAGGCACCTATTTCGATCCGTCGAAGCCCCTGTAGAGCGCCATGCCCTTTGGTTTGAACGAAGCGCATCTCTTCTACGCGTTCGCCGCCATCGCGGTCGTGCTGGTGGCGGAGGCTATCTATCTGCTGTTCTTCTCGGCCACGTCCTATCGCAGTCGCGTCAATCGCCGCCTGCGCCTGATGAACGATCAGGTGGACCGGCAGGCGATCCTCGTGCAGCTGCGGCGCGAGCGCGGTCTCACCGGCGGCGGAGATTTCCGCCTGCCGATTGTCTATCTCAACCGGCTGATTCTTCAGTCGGGACTATCGCTGGGTCTGACGAAATTCGCCATTTCGATCGCCATCGGCGCGGTGCTCGCCTTCGGCGCGAGTCTCTTCTTCCGCTTTTCGCTGATTGAGGCGCTACTCATCGCCGTCGCCTCGACCGTAGTGCTGCCCTTTGTCGTGTTGACGTTCCTGCGCAAGCGCCGCCAGAAAAAGTTCGGCGAGCAGTTCCCCGACGCCATCGACGTCATCGTACGCAGCTTGCGGGCGGGGCATCCGATCCCGGTCGCCATCGCCATGGTCGGCCGCGAAATGCAGGACCCCTGCGGTAGCGAGTTCGGCATGGTGGCGGATGAAGTCACCTATGGAGCCGACATGGAGACTGCGATGCGCAGCCTCTATCACCGCGTCGGGCAGGACGACCTGCCGCTATTCGTGACCGCCGTCGCCATTCAGGGATCGACCGGCGGCAACCTGAGCGAAATCCTCGAGAACCTTTCTGCCGTGATCCGCCTCCGCTTCAAGATGCGCCGCAAGATTCGCGCGCTCGCCGCCGAAGGTCGCTTTTCGGCGCTCCTTCTGTCGGGGCTTCCCTTCGCGATGTTCTTCATTCTGAAGACGGTTGCCCCGAACTTCTACGGCGACATCTGGCACCACGACATGACCAAGGTCGGTCTGGCTATTGCCGGCGGGTGGATGATGTTCGGCAATTTCATCATGTACAAGCTCGTCAACTTCAGGATCTGAGCTGCATGGACGCGCTGTTCGAGCCGCTCTTCAAGGTCCTCGATGCCAATCCCGGCCTCGTGCTCGGGATCTTCGTCTTCATGGCGGCGTCGAGCCTGTCGTTCGGCGTGATGGCGACGATTCGCGTGCGCGGTTCGGTGAAGCGCCGCGCCGCAGATGTTGCGTTCGACGGCACCCGCCGTGCGGCGGAGAATCCCCGTTCGCTGCGTTACGCGAGCATGAAGGCGGCGCAGAAACTGCTCGATTACACGACCAAGAACTACTCGGACTCGAACGACAAGAACATGAAGATGCTGCGCAAGCAGCTCTTGCAGGCCGGCTTCCTCGACCCGCGCGCTGCCGCCTATTACTTCATCGCTCGCACTGCGCTCGCCGTCGGCTTCGCCGTCGCCGCATTCTTCGCGGTTCCGGTCTTGATGCCCGATACCAAGAGCATGTTCTGGGTCTATGTCGGCGCGGCCGGACTGATCGGCTACATGGCGCCGGGCTTTTATCTCAGCCGCCGCACCGCGCGCCGCCAGCACGAGCATCGTGCCGGCTTCCCGGATTTCATGGATTTGCTCGTCGTCTGCGCCGACGCCGGCCTCAGCATGGAAGCGGCGCTCGATCGCGTCGGCCGCGAACTGGCGGATTCCTATCCGTCGCTCGGCGCCAACATCCACATGACGACGCTCGAAATCCGCGCCGGCCGCTCGCTCAGCGAGGCGCTCGAGCACTTCGGCGACCGGCTGGGACTTGAGGAGGCGCGCTCCTTCGCCACGCTCGTGCAGCAGTCCGAAGAACTCGGTTCGAGCATCTCCGACGCACTGCGCGTCTATTCGGACGAAATGCGCCACAAACGCCTGTCTCGTGCCGAGGAGAAGGCCTACAGCCTGCCGGCCAAGCTCTCCGTGCCGCTCGTACTCTGCGTCTTCCCCGTGCTGGTCATCGTGATCATGTTGCCGGCCTATGTGCGGTTTAAGGCCGGGTTCTAGGCGCCCGCGCCGGTGGAACCCGGCGAGAAATTCTTAACCATCGTCCTCTAGCTTCGAAAAAGCTGGGTTTCGGGGGACCGCGCCGAGGCTGCCTGTCCGTGGGGGCGGACGGGACCTGTTCGGCGCCGGGGGACTGGGATGCGTGTTGGAGTAGCGCGGCTGTTGAGTGTTGCCGCCTGTGCGTTGTGGCTCGCGGGCTGCGAAAGCACGGCCCAGCTTGAAGCCACCGGCTCGCTCGCGAACGCTGAAGTGCTCGGCGAGGACCCGAAGGACGATCTCAGTCTCGGCAAGAAGCATTACAAGGAGCAGAACTACGGCCTCGCGGAAAAGCATTTCCGCCGCGCCGTCGAAGCACAGCCGCGTGCCGCCGAGGCATGGGTCGGGCTTGCGGCGTCCTATGACCGCCTGCGCCGTTTCGATCTCGCCGATCGAGCCTACAGTCAGGCGACGGCGATCCTCGGGCCTACGCCCGAGATTCTGAACAACGAAGGCTTTTCTTTCATGTTGCGCGGCGACTTCAAGACCGCGCGCAAGAAGCTGCTCGCCGCGAAAGCCAAAGATCCGAACAGCGTGTTCATCCAGAATAACCTGACGCTGCTCGAAGAAGTCTCGGTCGAAGCCAAGGGCATCAAGTCGCCGTAGCGGCTGCTGCGCATCTCGAATTCATCCGCTCATTCCCGCGAAAGCGGGAATCGAGCACTGGGTCCCCGCTTTCGCGGGGACGAGCGGGGATGCGAGTTTCAAACTTTTCCAAACACGACCGAAAAATTATTCGCCGGCATCGCAACGGCTTCACGGAAGCCGAGCCCGTTCTTCGCTGCCACCTCAACCACCGCTTCCAGGTCGCGCACACCCCACTCGGAATGGCGCGAACGCAGATCGGCGTCGAACGCTTCGTTGCTCGGTGCGGTGTGCGAGCCATTGCGGCGATAGGGGCCGTACAGAAACAACACTCCGCCGCGCACCAGGATCGCTCCCGCGCCTGCCATCAGGTCGAGCGTCGACTGCCACGGCGAGATGTGGATCATGTTGATGCAGAGGATCGCATCCGCCCGTTCAACGGGCCACGGATGCCTGCTCACGTCGAGCGCGAGCGGCAGCCTCACATTCGGCAGATCTTCCGTCCACGCGCGAATGGAGTCGTGATACGCAGCGTTGGGTTCGGTCGGCTGCCATTGCAGGCCGGGCATGGCGGCTGCAAAATGCGCAGCGTGCTGCCCGGTGCCGCTGGCGATTTCCACGACAAGACCATGCGGCGGCAGCATCTGCCGCAACACGTCAAGGATTGGCCCCTTGTTGCGGTCGGCCGCCGGAGCCCGGCGGCGGACATCGGCCATCGCTACTCCGCCGCGCTGCGCGCCGGCTTTTGTGCCTCGCTGACGAGATAATCCATTGCCGCCTGTACGCCGCCCTTCTTGTGCGGGATGCCGGCAAGCCCGAGGCTCATTTCCGTCGCCGCGAGCGCGCCGATGATCGTGGCGTCGTTGGTGTCGCCGAGATGTCCGATGCGGAACACCTTGCCCGCGATCTTGCCGAGACCCATGCCGTAGGAAATGTCGAAATGGTCGAGCGCCACTTCGCGGAAGCGGTCGGCGTTATGGCCTTCCGGCAGCAGGATGGCGGTGATGGTCGAGGAATAATGGTGCGGGTTGCGGCAGAGGATTTCGAGTCCCCATGCGCGCACTGCGCGCCTTGTGGCTTCCGCCAGCCGGTCGTGGCGTGCGAACACGTTGTCGAGACCTTCCTCATGCAGCATGTCGATCGACTCGGCGAGGCCGTAAAGAATGTTCGTGGCCGGCGTATAGGGGAAATAGTTGTTCTTGTTGGTCGCGAGCATGTCTTCCCACGACCAGAAGGACTTCGGCAGCTTCGAGTTCTTCGATACGGCGACCGCCTTGTCGCTCACCGCGTTGAAGGAGACGCCGGGCGGCAGCATCAGGCCCTTCTGCGCGCCGCCGACCGTGACGTCCACGCCCCATTCGTCGTGCTGGTAGTCGATCGAGGCGAGCGACGAGATCGTGTCCACGAGCAGGAGCGCCGGATGGCCGGCCGCGTCGATCGCCTTGCGGATCTCGGCCGGATGCGAAACGCAGCCCGTCGAGGTCTCGTTATGCAGCACCGCGACGGCCTTGATCTTGTGCTCTTTGTCTTCCCGCAGCTTCGCTTCGATGGCCTTCGGGTCCGCGCCCGTGCGCCAGTCCGACTCGATGAAAATCGGATTCAGCCCCAGCTTTGTCGCCATGTTCTTCCACAGCGTGCCGAATTGGCCGGTTTCGAACATGAGCACGGAGTCGCCCGGCGACAGCGTATTCACGAGCGCCGCTTCCCACGCGCCGGTGCCCGACGATGGGAAGATGATGACCGGCTTCTTGGTCTTGAAGATCGTCTTGACGCCGTCGAGCACGCGTCGCGCGAGCTGCCCGAATTCCGGCCCGCGATGGTCGATGATCGGCATGTCCATCGCGCGCAGCACGCGGTCGGGGATGGGGCTCGGCCCCGGGATTTGCAGGAAATGTCTTCCGGCCGTACGCGCGCGGTTGGTCGCCATGGGTCTCTCCCCGGGTCGTGCAATTCGTTATAACTGCTCTGGTATTATACGCTGCCGGCAAGCGGTGACGCACGCCAAAATGTCGCTGGCGGTGGAGAATGGGCTGAATGGAAAAGCTGATGCCGGGGCTGGAGCGCAGGTTGCGCCGCCAAGTGGCGGGCGACGTGCTGTTCGACCGGCCGAGCCGTGGCCGCTACGCCACCGATGCTTCGCACTATCAGATGATGCCGGTCGGCGTCGTGGTGCCGCGCACCATAGACGAAGCCGAACGTGCGATTGCACTGGCCGATGACGAAGGCGCGACGGTCCTGGCCCGCGGCGGCGGAACGTCGCAATGCGGCCAGACAGTGAACGAGTCCCTTGTCGTCGATTGCTCGAAGTACCTCACGAAAATTCTCGAACTCGATGTCGAAGGCCGCCGCTGCGTCGTCGAACCCGGCATTGTGCTCGACGAATTGAATCGCCAACTGAAACCGCACGGGCTCTGGTTTCCCGTCGATGTCTCGACCGCGTCCCGCGCAACGATCGGCGGCATGGTCGGCAACAATTCCTGCGGCGGCCGCTCGCTGCGCTACGGCACCACGCGCGACAACGTCATTTCAATCGACGCGATGCTGGCGGGAGGCACGCGCGCGCATTTTGGTCGAGCGAACAGCGATCTCTCCGACATCCCCGACAGCTCGCCCTTGAAGCCCTTGGCGCGCGATCTGCTGGCGCTCGGCGCGCGCGAAGCGACGGAAGTAGAGGCGCGTTTCCCGAAAGTGCAGCGCCGCGTCGGCGGCTACAATCTCGATGCGCTGACGCCGGGCAAGAACGACCTCAACCTCGCGCATATTCTCGTCGGCTCCGAAGGCACGCTCGCGTTCACGACGAAAGCGGAGCTGAAGCTGTGGCCCGTGCTCGGCCGCCGCGCGGTCGGCGCCTGTCATTTCGGCAGTTTCTATGAGGCCATGAACGCCGCGCAGCATCTCGTGAAGCTCGGGCCGATCGCAGTGGAGTTGGTCGACCGCACCATGATCGAACTGGCGCGCGAGATCGCCATGTTCCGCCCGACGTTGGAGGCCTTCGTGCGCGGGGCGCCGGACGCGATCCTGCTGGTCGAATTCGACGCTGGCGAGGACGAAAACAGGCGCCGCCTCGCGCAGTTGCACGAGATCATGGGTGACCTCGGCTTCGGCTGGGACAAGCCGGGCGCAAAGTGGGGCGGGGTGGTGGATGTGCTCGACCCCGCACTCCAGACCGCTATCGCCGAGCTGCGCGCCTCCGGCCTGAACGTGATGATGTCGATGAAAGAGCAGGGAAAACCTGTCTCTTTCGTCGAGGACTGCGCGGTGCCGCTCGAGCATCTTGCGGACTACACCACCCGTCTGACCGAAATTTTCAAGAAGCACGGCACGCGCGGCACCTGGTACGCCCACGCTTCCGTCGGCTGCCTGCATGTGCGCCCGGTCCTCAATCTCCGCCTGGAAAAAGACGCACGCGCCATGCGCGCCATCGCCGAGGAAGCCTTTGAGATCGTGCGCGAGTACAAGGGCTCGCATTCCGGCGAGCACGGTGATGGCCTCGTGCGCTC
>JAICQA010000055.1 GCA_025929595.1 Xanthobacteraceae bacterium | reverse complement strand
GAGATTGGAGAGCGGCTCGTCCATCAGACAGATGGGGTGGTCGGCGATCACGGCGCGCGCCAGCGCCACGCGCTGCCGCTGGCCGCCGGACAGTTCGGACGGCTTGCGATGTTCGAGGCCGTTGAGGCCGGTGAGCGCAAGCGCCTTGGCGAGCCGCCCGGTGCGTTCCGCCTTCGCCACGCCCCGCACCCTCAGGCCGAAGACGATATTCTCGGCAACCGACAGGTGCGGGAACAGCGCATAGGACTGAAACACCATCGAGAGCCCGCGGCTCGCCGGCGGACTGCCGGTGACATCCTTGCCGTCGATGAATATTCGTCCGCGATCGGGCGCCTCGAGACCGGCCACGAGCCGCAGCAGCGTCGACTTCCCGCAACCCGATGGGCCGAGCAGGACCGTGAACTCGCCCCTGGCAATGGTGAGGTCGATCCCGTCAACGCCGACGACGCCACCCCACGCCTTGTGCACATTCTCGAGGCGCAGGAATGCCGTCATTTGCCGTCCTCCGCGCCGCCAAACGTTAGCGGAGCCCGGCGTGCCGCAGCAAGGCGTTCCAACAGGTTCCGATCTGACGAGGGTGGCAGGGTGCATGGCCATGATCGCGCGCTTCGAGAAGCGAGGCGGACGCTAGAAAACGTGTCTAACGGCCGGGCGTCGATCCGACGACAATTGGGTGTCTGTTACCGCCAGGCGAACTAACGCGCGCCACTCTCCAGGCCGAAGGCCGCGACGACGCTCGGCTGGATGATTTTCGCATGAATCGTCAGGAGGATGAGCTGCGCGTCGAGCGACGCGCCGCTTTGCAACGCGGCTTCGATGCGCGACTCAACCTGACGCGCCAGGACCGAATCGTTGGCACCGGCAAAACCCTCGGCCCCGATCATGCAGTAGGCGAGCAGTTCCGCTGCGCTGCGGTAGGCGTGAGACGGCGGTTCGCCGCCCGGCGCGTCATCTTTCAACAGACCGACAACCGTGAGCTTCACGGCCTCAGGGACCAGGCGCGGATGCAGATCGACTGCGCGCAGTGCGTCATCGAGCTGTCGCAGATCGGCCGAACGGCCGAAGAGTCCGAACAGGCCGAGCGAAGAATTACGCCGAGTCATGGACTTAGCTCCAGCCGTGCAATCTTCCGGAAGCGGAACAAGCCTGCAAGCGATTGTTCCGCGCATGAGAATCGCCGCGCGAATTCGATGTTGCCGCCGTCAACACGTTACGCACACAAATCTCCAAATCACAGAATCGGTTGAAAACTCCGGGTCGCGCGGCGGATTCCTTTGTCATCGATTTCGCTGTCCGTACAATTCCTTGGCGTTTTCCGTCTGTTGAAGGGTTGCTTACGTGTCAGTGCCGCTTACCAGTGGCGTTCCGCAGGATATCGCCGTCGAGAGGGACGGCGGGCGTTACTCGACGCTCGTTCCCATCGGCCTGTCGAATGCGGGTACGGTCACTTCGGTCGAGTGCCATTGCACCCCGAGGACCCACGACGGGTTCAACTTCCACGAATTCTCCTTCGATATCCTGCGCTTCAGCGGCAGCGATGTCTTCGCCATCCAGAACCGCCTGGTGGCGCGCAAAATACTGCCGGATGGCGGCGTCCATCTCGTGCTGTCGATCGTTCTGGCGAGCTACAGCAAGCTGATCACGGCGCTGCGACCCGACTACCTCTATCGGGTGTCGGCCTTCACCGGCCTGCACGAACCGCCGCTGCGCAAACACCACTATATTTCCGAGTCTATCCAGCTCGCGGGCTACAATATTTCTGAAGAAGGCCGCGACGCGGCGGGCCGCAGTTTCTGGCTGCACGAGCGCGCCACGGGACGCAGCGCCACGCTGTTCGACTTCCCGGACCATCCCGGCAAGATCGACCTTTCCGCTATCGACGGCCGAAAGTCGCGCATCGCAAATTATTTCAGCGACAGCGTGCATGGCGAAATGAAGCTGCTCGGCCAGGACGCCGCGGCGCGCCATCAGGACCGTGTGAAACTTGCGCTGCGCAAATACGCGCAGGACGCCGAGTTGCGCGAGAGCGCGGCGCGGCTGCGCAACGTCGCGGCCTAAGACCCCTTTCCTCTATCGCGAGTGCGGCGGGCGCGGATTTCGCGCGCCTATGGCCCGACAAATGCCGGCAGCCAGGTCGCGACCGGCGGGAACAGCAGGATCAGCGCAATCACCAGAAGCCCGAAGAATACATAGGGCACCACCGCCCGGTAAATCTGGGGCATGGTGACGGAGGCCGGCGCGACCCCCTTCATCGTAAAGAGCAGAAGTCCGAAGGGCGGCGTCAGCAGACCGAGCTGCATGCAGAGCAGGAAGAGAATCCCGAACCAGATCGGATCGATGTGCAGCGCGAATACGAGCGGCATGAAGAAGGGCAGCGTGATCAGCATCATGCTGACCTGATCGACGAAGCAGCCAAGGAACAGCAGGATCAGCAGCATCCCGATCACCACGGCGAAGGGCGGATAGCCCGCGCCGGTGACGAGCGAAATGATGCCGTTGACCGCGCCCGAAAAGCTCAGAACCTGCGCGAAGGTCGTGGCGCCGACAATGATGAACAGGATCGTGCCCGAGATCGCCGCCGTGCCGATCAGCGCCTTCATCAGATTGTCGATCGTGAGCGCGCGATAGGCGGCGGCCGCCACGATGGTGCCCGTCGCACCGAGGGCCGCCGCTTCCGTGGGCGTGGCCCAGCCGCGCGTCATGGCGCCGACGACGACGCCGAAGATGAACAAAAGCGGCAGGACGTGAAGGACAAACGGCATCCAGCGCGCGAAGCCGGCGGGCGCTTCCTCGATGCTTCCACTCGGGGCGAGCGAAGGATTGATATGCGAGCGGACGACGATATAGCCGACAAACAGAGCGCTCAGGATGAGGCCCGGCACGATGCCGCCGATTAGGAGGCCGGTAATGGAAATGCCGGCGAGGCTGCCGAGGAGCACCGTCAGCGCCGAGGGCGGGATCAGCATATCCACGCCGCCGATGCCCATGATCGGCCCCATGGCCATGCGCGGATCGTAGCCGCGGTCGAGCATGGCGGGGAGCATCAGCGTGCCAAGGAGCGCCGTCGTCGCGATGGTCGAGCCGGAGATCGCGGAAAAGACGGTGCCCGCGACGATCACGATCACGGCGAGCCGGCCCGGCACGCGGCGGATCAGGAGTGCGATCGCGTCAATCGCTTTCAGCGCGACGCCGGTGTGAAAGAGCACCTCGCCCATCAGCACGAAGAACGGGATCGGCGTCAGCGAAAAGCTCGTGACCGACTGCACGGCGTTGCGCGCGAGTTGCGGCAGTCCCGGCTCGCCACCCAGAAAGAGCAGCGCGCCGACGATATTCAGCGCCAGAAACGCGAAGGCCACGGGCAGACCGAGGCCCATCAGCGCGACCAGGCCGCCGAACAGAATGAGACTTGCTTCGATCCAGTTCATGCGCGCCGTTTACCCGACCGAGGTCGCTTCTTCGCGCGGACGGCGGTCGCCGTGCAGCAGCCGGTGCAGGCGGAAGAGGAATTCGATGGCGAGCAGCACGAAGGCCGCCGGCAGGGGCGCGAGCAGCCACCATTCGGGGAAGACGAGATTCTTGATGGTGATCGAGCCGAGACGCCAGCTCTCAAACGTCATGGCCGAGCCGTACCACACGAGCACCATGCAGACGGCAAAGCCAAGGAGGTCGGCGATTATCTCGATGCGCCACGCCACGCGCGGTGGCACCATGACGAGGACGAGATCGAGCCGCACGTGCCGCCCATAGCGCAGCAGCCAGGGCGCCGCGAGCAAAGTCATAAAATAGAGCGCGTATTCGGAGACTTCGTTCGCCCAGTCGATCGAGCGGCCGGTCAGATTGCGCAGCCCGATGTCGGCTGTCACCACGACGACCATCGCGAGCAGCAAGAGCGCCGCCCAGACGATCAGCATGTGCAGCAGGCGTCCGAACAGGTCCGCGGCGCGATTCAACGGTCAGCCCCAGCCAAATAGGATGCGGGCGCCGCGCGACGACGCGCAGCGCCCGCAATCCGGATCAATTGCCCGACAGTTGGCGCAGCTTCGGCGCGGTGTCCGGCGCCCGCTTGATCACCGACTCCCACGCGACGTTGTTCGCCTGGTCGATGAATTTTTTCGATTCCGCAGGGCCGAAGGAGATCGCCTGGATACCGGCTTTCGTCTGCCGATCGACCTCGGCCTTGTTGCCGGCGACGTTCTCGGAGTCGAGCCCTTCCAGCCACAGCGCGGCGTCGCTCAGCACTTTGCGCTGCTTGTCGTTCAGGCCCTTCCAGACGTCCTGGTTGACCAGCACGTTGACCTCGACGCTGTAGAATCCGGGGTCCATGCGGAATTTCGTGACCTTGTCCCAGCCCAGGTCGAAGATGCCGCTGACGGGCCAGCCGTAGCCATCGACGACGCCGCGCTCGAGCGCGGTGAAGACTTCACCGGGCGCGGTGTTGATCGGTGTCCCGCCGAGCGCCTGCACGATGTCGCGATAGACCGGCGTCACGCGGATCTTGAGGCCGGAGAAATCGAGCTTGTCGATCTTCTTGTTGAGATAGATGTGGAACGGAACGTTGTGAAACTGACGCGCGAGGTAATGCGAGTTCAGCTTCTTGTTGTGAAGCTCGTTGATGTAGGCCCAGGTTCCGTTCTTGCGCTGCTCGCTCATCGGCTTGCCGATGAGCTTGAAGCCGTCCGCTTCCGGCATGAGGTTCGTGTAGAAGGCGCCGGTCACATTCGCCATGTCGACGACCTTGGTGCGCACGGCGTTGCCCACCTCGAAGGGCGGCACGGCGCGCGGGCCGCCGATGTAATTGATCTGCACGACCCCTTTGCCGTCCTTGTTCACCTTCTCGATGAAGCGTTCGAAATTCTTGGAGAATTGCGTGCCCTCGGCAAACGACGAAACCGCGCGCAAGGTGACTTCCTGCGCGAGCGCCGGGGCCACATAGGCCAGCGCGAGCAGCGCGACGGCCGAAGCCAGAATCCGATGATGCATTTTACTTCCCTCCCGCCAGATGTTTTGCAGCCTTGGACGGCTTTGTAATATTTCAAGCTTCAAATATAGTTGCCCCTGACCAGCAGCCTGTCAATGATCGGGCACAGATCGCGGCGCGGAAATATAATTCCGGCTGTGCGCAGGCCGGGAGTAAGGATCATGGCCGAACGTTCGTTTCGCGAGGAAATCGGCAAGCTGCGCCTCGGCGACGGCGAGGAATTCAGCGGCGAAGGAATCCTCGCCGTGACGAAGGCGCTGTTGCAGTCGGGCGTCTCCTACATCTCCGGCTATCAGGGCGCGCCGATCTCGCATCTCGTCGACGTGCTGTCCGACGCGAACGACATGCTGCAGGAGCTCGGCGTCCGTTTTGAATCGAGCGCCAACGAAGCAGCGGCGGCGGCCGCGCTCGCCGCATCGGTCAACTACCCGCTACGCGGCGCGGCGACGTTCAAGGCAACCGTCGGAACGAATGTCGCCTCCGACGCGCTCGCCAACCTCGCGTCGAGCGGCGTGAAGGGCGGCGCGCTCATCATCGTCGGCGAAGACTACGGCGAAGGCTCCTCGATCATGCAGGAGCGCAGCCACGCCTTCGCGATGAAATCGCAGATCTGGCTGCTCGACCCGCGGCCGAACCTGCCTTCCATCGTCAACGCGGTGGAAAAGGGCTTTGAGCTTTCCGAGGCGTCGAACACGCCGGTGATGCTCGAATTGCGCATCCGCGCGTGCCACGTCTACGGCCGCTTCACGGCGAAGGATAATGTGCGGCCTGTGTTCACGCGGCAGAACGCGCTTGCCGAGCCGACGCGCGACGTGAACCGGATCGTGCTGCCGCCCGCGAGCTACCTGCACGAGAAGGAAAAGATCGAGCAGCGCTGGCCGGCCGCAGTGCGCTTCATCCAGGAAAACGGACTCAACGAGTTTTTCGATGGCGACGCGTCGGACATCGGCATCGTCATGCAGGGCGGCATGTATAACGGTGTGCTGCGCGCGCTCGAAATTCTCGGGCTGGCCGACGTGTTCGGCGACACCCGCGTCCCGCTCTATGTGCTGAACGTCACCTACCCGTTGATCGACGCGGAATTCGTGCGCTTCTGCGCGGGGAAGAAAGCGATCCTGATCGTCGAGGAAGGCCAGCCGGAATTCATCGAGCAGGCCGTGAACACGATCCTGCGGCGCGCCGACATCCAGACGCGCATCGAAGGCAAGGGAATGTTGCCGCAGGCGGGCGAATATACGGGCGCAGTGCTGAAGGACGGGCTGAAGGCGTTCGTCAAGCAACACCGGCCCGATCTGTTGTCTGCCAATATGGACGCGTCGGCCGTGCAGCCGAGCTCCCTGCCGCCGGCCGGCGCGGTGCAAGCCCGCCCGCCCTCCTTCTGCACCGGCTGCCCCGAGCGGCCGATCTTCGCCGCGATGAAGCTCGTCGAGCGCGAACTCGGGCCGCACCATGTGAGCTGCGACATCGGCTGCCATCTGTTCTCGATCCTGCCGCCGTTCAATATCGGCAACACGACGATGGGTTACGGGCTGGGTGCCGCGGGCGCGGCGGCACTGCACGCCGAAGACAGCAAGCGGGCGATCGCGATCGTCGGCGATGGCGGCTTCTGGCACAACGGGCTTGCGAGCAGCGTCGGCAACTCGGTCTTCAACAAGAACGACAATGTGACCATCGTGGTCGACAACGGCTACTCGGCGGCGACCGGCGGACAGGACCTGCTGTCCTCGAGTGCCGAGAATCCGGCGCGTTCGACCAGAAATTCGATCGAGGCCGCGGTGCGCGGGGTCGGCGTCGAATGGGTGCGTTCGATCACCAACACCTACGACGTCGCGCGCATGCGCGACACGCTGAAAGAAGCGCTCACGACGCCGCAAAAAGGACCGAAGGTCATCATCGCCGAGTCCGAATGCATGCTGAACAAGCAGCGCCGCATCCGTCCGCTGCTCGGCAGGATGGTCAAGGACGGCAAGCGCGTGGTGCGCGATCGCTTCGGCGTCGATGCCGATACCTGCACCGGCGACCATTCCTGCATCCGGCTCTCGGGCTGCCCCTCACTCACGATCGCGCCCAATCCCGATCCATTACGGCGCGAGCCGGTCACGAAGGTGATCAACAGTTGCGTCGGCTGCGGACTTTGCGGGGAGGTGGCGCACGCGGCGGTCCTGTGCCCCTCCTTCTACCGCGCGTCGATCATCGACAATCCGAGCGGCTGGGATCGCTTCAAGGCGGCGTGGCGCGAGCGTGTCATCGGATTTTTCCAGCGGCGGATCGAGCGGCGGCTCGCGGCGGCCGGCTGAGCCGTGAACGAGGCAACGATCAAATTGCGGCCGATCTCTATCGCCGTGCTGGCACTCGGCGGCGAAGGCGGCGGTGTGCTGGCCGACTGGATCGCGAATCTCGCCGAAAAGAACGGCTATCTCGCCCAGGCGACGTCGGTGCCCGGCGTCGCGCAACGCACGGGCGCCACGATCTATTATGTCGAACTTTTTCCGGTGGCGGCCGCGAAGGCCGCGGGACGCGAGCCGGTCCTCGCGCTGATGCCGGTGCCGGGCGACGTGGATATCGTCGTCGCCTCCGAACTGATGGAAGCGGCGCGCGCGGTGGAACGGGGGTTCGTCACGCCCGATCGTACGACGCTGATCGCGTCCACCCATCGGGTTTTCGCCATGAGCGAGCGGACGGCGCTCGCGGACGGGCGGGCGGATTCCGCTGCGCTGCTTGAGTCGTGCAGGAGCGCTGCGCGCCGCCTGGTCGCCTTTGACATGGCGGCGATGGCGGAGGCGCCCGGCAGCGTGATCAGCGCGGTGCTGTTCGGGGCGCTGGCGGGCTCGGGCGCGCTCCCCTTCCCGCGCCCGGCGTTCGAAGCGACTATCCGGCGCGCGGGGGTCGGCGTCGCGTCGAGCCTCGCGGCGTTCGGTGCGGCTTACGAGGCGGTGCAATCGCCGCCGGAAACCGGAATTGCGGACAAGTCTGAGTCTGAGAAGAGGTTTGGACCAGCAATCGATTCGCTCCTCGCATCGGTCGCAGGAGACACCGCGCCCGATACGCGCGCCATCGTCCGTGCCGGCGTCGAACGGCTGATCGATTATCAGGACGAGCGTTATGCGCGGCTTTATCTCGCGCGGCTGCTGCCCATCGCGCAACTCGACCGCGCGCCAAACCAGCGTCTGCTCGGCGAGACCGCGCGGCAGCTTGCGCTTGCGATGAGCTATGAGGACACGATCCGCGTGGCCGACCTCAAGACCCGCCGTTCGCGCTTCGAGCGCGTGCGCGACGAGGTGCGGATCGCCGACGGGCAAATTCTGGAAATCGTGGAGTTCATGCATCCGCGCACGGAAGAAATCGCCGACACGCTGCCGGCCGGCGTGGGGCGCTGGCTGCTGCGCACAAACTGGGCGCGGCGGTTTGTCGACCGGTTTACGCGCAAGGGGCGCACGGTACGCACGACAAGTGTCGGTGGATTCACGCTGCTCTATTTTGTTGCCGCGCTCAAGTCGTTGCGGCCGCGTTCGCTTCGTTACGTCACCGAACAAGACGCAATCGAAAACTGGTTGGCGGCGGTTCGGCAATATGCTGCCGACTATGAACTTGGGGTCGGGGTCGCGCGCCTACGCGGGCTCGTGAAGGGCTATGGCGACACGCACGCGCACGGGCGCGACAAGTTTGAGGCGATCGCCGCGCGCCTGCCGCAAATCCAGCAACAGCCCGATGCCGCAGGACAGCTCGATGCACTGCTTCTCGCCGCCAATGCCGACGAGAGCGGCGACGCGCTGCGGGCGGCGATTGCGAAGCTGAGCTGATTTCAGCGCGGCTTCATTTCAACCGCGCCGCCGACCTTTTTCCATTCGCCAAAGCCGCCTTCAATATGGGCGACGGGCTTCAGGCCCATTTGCTGCGCCTTTTGCGTCGCGAGGGCGGAGCGCCAGCCGGCGGCACAGAAGAAGACAAAACGCTTGTCCTCGGCGAAGACCGGCTTGTGATAGGGCGACGTCGGGTCGATCCAGAATTCGAGCATGCCGCGCGGGCAGTGGAATGCGCCCGGCATCCGCCCTTCCCGATCGAGCTCGCGGACGTCGCGCAGGTCCACGAACACGACATCGTCGCGGCCGGCGAGCCCGATGGCCTCGGCGGCGGACAAGGTCTCGACTTCACGATTGGCGGCGTCGACCAGTTGCCTGTAGCCGACCTTGATTTGCTGCGGCACGCGAACCCCGGGCTGTTTGTTCTTCAGCCCGTAAGGTAGCGCGCTAAAGCCCGCCGCTTCAACGCAGCGCCGCGCGCAACCCGTCTTCGCTCCGCGCGGCACTCGCCTGCGCCGTCAGGCGAATCTGGGCGTTCGACGCGCCGAAGCCCCGGTAACCGCCGCGCCGCTCCACGATCTCGAAGAAGAAGCGGCCGTCGAAGGTCCGGGTGTAAGCCTGGAAATACTCACCGGTGCCGTCGCGCTCATAGAGCACGTTGTCGGCCTTCAGACGGTCGAGGAATTCGGGCGCAAGGTCGGTCTTGGCCTCGAGGTCGTCGTAATAGTTCTCGGGGATATCGAGCAACTCGACGCCGTTCGCACGGATGCGCTCGACCGCGGCGAATATATCACCGGTCGCAAAGGCAATATGCTGCACGCCCGAGCCAAAGGCCTCCGAGAGAAATTTCGACGACTGGGTGCGGCTCGATTGCGATGCGTTGAGCGCGATCCGTAGCGCGCCGTCGGCCGATTGCACCACCTGACTTTTCACGAGCCCGTCGGGATCGAGCACGTCGAGTTGCGGCGTCTTCGAGAGATCGAACAGCGACGTGTAGAAAAGAAGCCACGTCAGCAGCTCTTCATAGTGCATCGACTGGGAGATGTGATCGACGGTGGCGAGCCCGGCCGCGCGTTCGGGTTTCGCGTTTTTCACCGGGTCAAACTCGACGTCCCAGACGCGAGCGAGCTCGCTCCTGGGGTCGATGAAATAAAGCAGGCTGCCGCCAAGACCGCGCACGGCGGGAATTTCCAGCTCGCCGGGCCCCACCGGCTGGCGGAAGGGCGCGATCAGCAAGCGGTCCGCGCGCTCGACGCAGGTCGCGGCGTCCTCCATGCGCAGGCCGATCGCGCAGATCGACGTACCGTGCGTCACGTTGAAAGCGTGGGCAAAGCCTTCCTTCTCCGTGTTGATGACGAGATTGATTCCACCCTGATTCCAGCGCGTCACGGACTTCGAGCGGTGGTGGCCGGCCTCGACAAATCCGAGGCCGGACAGGAGTGATTCAAGACGCGGCGCCGTGCGCTCGTCCATCGCGAATTCGATGAACTCGGTGCCGAGGCAGCGGGCGCGCGGCGGCAACGGCTTCGTGCCGGCGATGGTCGCGCCCGTGCGGGCGCGCATCTGGTCCATCATGAAGATGAGCGAGCGGTGGCCATCGACCGCGACGTTGCGCGCGGAGCCGGAGCGGAATTCGTCGTTGAAGATTTCGAGCGAAAGAATTCCGTCATAGCCGGTCGCCTGCAACGCATCCATGAATTCCGGCAGGGCGAGATCGCCCTGCCCCGGAAAGCTGCGGTAGTGGCGGCTCCACGACAGGTAATCCATGTCGAGGAGCGGCGCGTCGGCGAGCTGCACGAGGAAAATGCGGTCGGGCGGAATGGAGCGGATGGCCTTGAGGTCGGTCTTGCGCGCGAGGATGTGGAAACTGTCGAGCACGAGGCCAATCGCGGCGTGATCGGCGCGACGCACCGCCTCCCACGCGTCGCGATAGTCGTGGATGTGGCTGCCCCAGGAGAGCGCCTCGAAGCCGACGCGAAAGCCGTGCGCGGCCGCGCGCTCGCCGAGTGCGTGCAGGTCGGCGGCCGCGCGGTCGATGCCCCCGACGCTTTCGGGCGACACGTTCGAGCAGACCATCAGGAGGTCGCAGCCAAGCTCTTCCATCACGCGGAATTTGCGCTCGGCGCGCTGGAAGATCCGCTCGCGGCGGTTCTCCGGCATGCCCTCAAAATCGCGGAACGGCTGGAAGGTAACGATCGTGAGCCCAAGGCCTTCGACGATCCTGCGCACGTCCGCCGGCGTGCCGCTGAAGGAGAGAAGGTCGTTCTCGAACAGTTCGACGCCCTTGAAGCCCGCCGCGGCGATGGCTTCGAGCTTCTCGTCGAGCACGCCGCTCAGGCAAACCGTGGCGATTGCTGTCTGCATATCGCTCTCCTGCTTGGCCTTCACGCTGTCGCAACCAACTCCGTGCGCTTGGCAAACTCTTCCTTCAGTACGGCGCGCATGCGCGCCACGTCGGGCGTGATCCCGGTGAATATCCGGAATGCCTCGACGCCCTGATGCAGCAGCATTCCGTCGCCGCTCATGGTGCGTGCGCCGGCGCGCTTCGCG
>JAICQA010000340.1 GCA_025929595.1 Xanthobacteraceae bacterium | reverse complement strand
GTTCGGCCGCCAACGTTCGTCGATGGGATAGAAGCCGTACACAAGCTGGCCGAACTTCGCCTTGATGAAGGGCCAGCAGGCGCCCGCATTGGGCAGGCAATCGGTGCGGCTCGTGCCCTGCCAGGTCGCGTCAAAAATCATGAAATTCAGGAACGGCGGCACAATCAGCAGGATCATGCCGACGCTCAGGACCGTGAGCGCGAAGTTCATCGGCGTCGCGAACAGACTGGCGGCGAACCGCGATATCGCACTTCCGTAGGCCGGGGGCGGCGGCTCGACCGGCGCGGCTGCGGTAAGGACGAAGCTGCGCCCTGCCCCGTTCATATCAGGCGCCCTTCAGTGCGACAGCGCGGTTGTACCAGTTCATCACGAGCGACGTGACGAGAGAAATCGCGAGATAGACTGCCATTGTGACGGCGATGATTTCGATGGCCTGACCGGTCTGGTTGAGCGTCGTCCCGGCAAACACATAGAAGAAGTCCGGGTAGCCGATCGCGGCGGCGAGCGACGAGTTCTTCGTCAGATTGAGATACTGGCTCGTCAGCGGGGGCACGATCAGGCGCATGGCCTGCGGCGCGACGATCAGACGGAGCGTCGGCACCCTGCGCAGCCCGAGAGACGCCGCCGCCTCCGTCTGGCCGCGCGGCACAGCGAGAAATCCCGCGCGCACGATTTCGGCGATGAAAGACGCGGTATAGGTCGAGAGTGCGAACAGGAGCGCGAGGAGTTCGGGGTTGACGCGCAGTCCGCCGACGAAATTGAAGCCCTTCAACTCCGGCAGATCGAGCGAGATCGGCGCACCGGCGGCCACGTAGGCGATCATCGGAAGGGCGACGACCAACAGAAGCGACGCTAAAAACTTCGCGACATTTGCCGCGGGTCCGCCGCCGCTCGCCCGCCGCCACAACAGAACGACCGCGACGATGGCGGCGCCGAGCGCCGCGAACACGATCCAACTGCCGGATTCAAGCACCAGCCGGGGCATGAGGATGCCACGGCTGGTGAAATAGATAGAGCCGAGCACCGGCTCGCTCGCACGCGGCGACGGCAGCGTGCCGAGCACGGCGAGATACCAGAACAGGATCTGAAACAGCAGCGGCAGATTGCGCAGTGCCTCGACATACGCTCCGGCGAGCCGGGCGAGCAGCACGTTGCTCGACAGGCGGGCGATCCCGACGGCAAAGCCGATGACCGTCGCGAACACGATACCGAGGCCGGAGACGAGCAGCGTGTTCAGCAGCCCGACGACAAAGGCGCGTCCGTAAGTCGAGCTTTCGGCGTACGGAATGAGGCTTTGACTGACGCCGAAACCGGCCGTTTCCGAGAGAAAGCCGAAGCCGGTCGCGACGTTCTGGGTCGCAAGGTTCTCGCGAGCATTCTCAATGAACGCCCAGCCCAGCCAGACGACCAGCAGCAGCAATGCGAGTTGCAGCAGGAACGAACGCAGCCTCGGGTCGGCTGCGAGCGTTCCGATCCTTCGCCTGTGGCCTCCCTCGGCGGCTACGGCCATCCCTGCCCCACGGCCCAGCCGGCGGGCGTCCGGACCGCCGGCTCAGCGCACCGGCGGCGCGTATTGCAGGCCGCCCTTGGTCCACAGCCGGTTCAGGCCGCGCTCGATGCCGAGCGGCGAAGAAGCGCCGACATTGCGCTCGAAAATTTCGCCGTAATTCCCGACGTGCTTGATGATGCGCACGACCCAGTCGCGCGTAAGACCGAGTTGCTCGCCGAAATTGCCCTCGGTGCCAAGCAGGCGTTTCAGTTCGGGATTGGAAGACTTCACCTGCTCGTCGAGATTCTTCTGCGTGACGTTCAGCTCCTCGGCATTGATGAGGGCAAACAGCACCCATTTGGCGATGTCGAACCACTGATCGTCGCCGTGCCGCACGAGCGGACCGAGCGGTTCCTTGGAAATAATTTCCGGGAGCACGATGTGATCGGCCGTTTTCGCGAGCTTCAGCCGCATCGAGTAAAGCTGGGACACGTCGCTCGTGAAGACGTCGCAGCGACCCGCGTCATATGCCTTGATCGTCTCGTCGGCGGTGGTGAACGACACAACCTCATACTTCATGTTGCGCGCGCGGAAGAAGTCCGCGACGTTCAACTCGGTCGTGGTGCCGGTCTGGGTGCAGATCGACGCACCGGAGAGTTCGAGCGCCGAGGACACTTTCTTGTCTTTGCGGATCATGAAGCCCTGGCCATCGTAGTAGATGATGCCGGCGAAGTTCAGACCGAGCGAGGTGTCGCGCGACAGCGTCCACGTCGTGTTGCGCGAGAGCACATCGATCTCGCCGGATTGCAGCGCGGTGAACCGATCCTTCGCCGTCAGCGGCGTGTAACGCACCTTGGTCGGGTCGTCGAAGATTGCGGCAGCCATCGCGCGGCAGTAGTCGACGTCGAGGCCGGTCCAGTTGCCCTTGTCGTCCGGACTTGAGAACCCCGGCAGGCCTTGCGTCACACCGCACTGGACGAAACCTTTTTGCTTCACCTGATCGAGCAGCGCGGCGTCGGCCGCAGTCGCAGCAGCGCCAAGCGCAGCGGCAGCCATCCAAGTACTCAGAACCCGTTTCATCGATCCCATCCCTCTGGCTGTCCGGTTCAATCGCGTTCGCCGCGCGTGTTGTTTTGCGACGGCCGCTTGGTTGCCGCTCCGCCGCCAACGGCGAGTATCACAAGCCAAAGATCGAGGCGGGTCAAGTGTTTGGCGGGTTTTCATCTTGACCTGCCACGACGGCCCGCCTATGCCGCCTGCGGCACGGAGAAACACTGATGGCCGGAAAAAGCGATGGCGGGTCAAAGCGCAAGCGGCGGCCGGCGACCGAAACCGTTTTGGCCGGACGAGACCCCTTCGAACAACACGGCTTCGTCAATACGCCGATCTATCGCGGGTCGACCGTTCTTTCACCGACCGTCGCTCAATTCATGGGCAAGGGCGGTCGCTATGTCTATGGTCGCCGCGGCACGCCGACGACCGAAGCGCTATCGAACGCGATTACGGCGCTCGAGGGTGGCGCCGGAACGGCCCTCACCTCGTCCGGTCTTTCCGCCATCACGACGGCCATCATGGCCGTCACGCGCGCGGGCGATCATATCCTGATCGCGGACACGGTCTACGGCCCGACCCGGCATTTCTGCGACACAATCTTGAAAAGCTAT
>JAICQA010000260.1 GCA_025929595.1 Xanthobacteraceae bacterium | reverse complement strand
TTCCAGGGGAAGCCCGTGAGAATGTGACCGCGCAGCCATTCGGCCGCGGTCATTGCGGCGGCGAAGGCGAGGATGCGCGCCGGTCCCGTCGTCCAAAGCCGGTGCGCGAGCGCGGTGCCGAAGCCGGTGAAGAGGGCGAGTCCTGCGGGAATGCCGATCACCGCCGCCGGCAGCAGCCACGCGAAGCGGTCCGCTTCCACGAGCAGTGCCATCCCGATCCAGTAAAGGCCGGCAAGAAAATATCCGAAGCCGAACCACCAGCCGGCCGCGAAGGCTGCGCGCGTCCCGTTCGCCCCGGCGCCCGCGCCGTCGATCAGCCAGACAAGAACGGGCAAGGTGAGCGCCAGCACCGGCCAGAGATCGTAAGGCGCCATCGCAAGCGCCGACACCGCTCCGGCCGCGAACGCGTAGCCGCGGCGCCGCCAGCCCCAGGCGAGCACGATCCGATGCGCGACCGCGGCGAGCCTCACGCGCGCTCCTTCCGTCAGAACTTGGCTTTGCCGGAAGCTGCGGCCTGTGTGTCCGGGGACTTGCTTTGGCCGGTGGCGCCGCCGTCGTCGTTCGCACGCTTGCGCTTCTGCGGCTCCTGCGGCCGTTTGTTGACGCGCAACCGTTTCACGCGCCGCGGATCTGCGTCGAGCACTTCGATCTCGAACTCACCGGGGCCCGCGATGATTTCGCCGCGTCCGGGCACGCGGCCCGCGAGCGTGACAAGCAGGCCGCCGAGCGTATCCACGTCTTCGCTTTCTTCTCCGGCGGAGAACGCCGGACCGATTTTCTCCGCCGCCTCGTCGAGGCTTGCACGCGCGTCGGCGACGAAGCTGCCGTCGGCCTGCGCAGAGATCATGGCCGCTTCGTCGTCGTGCTCGTCTTCGATGTCGCCGACGACCTGCTCGACGATGTCTTCCATCGATACGACGCCATCGGTGCCGCCGTACTCGTCCACGACCAGCGCCAGATGAATGCGTGTCGCCTGCATCTTCACAAGCAGGTCGATGGCGGGCATCGATTCCGGCACGAACAGGATCGGGCGGATCAATTTGGCGTCGGCAAGCGACTCTGAAAGGTCGATGGTCTTCAGGTCGAGGTCGGCCGGCAGCGCCTTGCGCCGCTTCGGCTTCGCTTCCGGATCGATCCTCGCCCGGTTGATGAGATAGGCGACCAGGTCGCGGATATGGACCATGCCGGTCGGGTCATCGAGCGTGTCGTTGAAAACGACGAGACGCGAATGCGCCGCGCGCTCGAACGTGCGCAAAAGGTGGCCGAGCTCGACCGACTGTTGCACCGCGACGATGTCCGCGCGCGGCACCATCAGGTCGCCGATGCGCTGCTTCTCGAGCGTCAGTATGTTTTGCAGCATCGCCCGCTCGGCGGGCGAGAACTCGGCCTTCATCGTGTCTTCGGCGAGCACCTCGGCAAGGTCGCTGCGCAGCGAGCCGGCGCGGATGCCGACGAGCGCCTTGAGCCGGTCGAGCAGGCTCTCCGGTTTTGGCGCCTCGTCGTCGGTGGCGGGCTTGTGCCCCGCCGGGTCGGTGCTGCTCATGCCGGTTCCGTTCGTTTGGCTGCGCCGGGCGCATAGGGATCGGGGACGCCGAGCCGCGCCAGAATATCGCGCTCGCGCCGCTCCATGGCGTCCGCGTCCGAATCGTTTTCGTGATCATAGCCGAGCAGGTGCAACGTGCCGTGCACGGCCAGGTGCGCCACGTGATGGGCGAGGGGCTTTGCTTCGTCCGCCGCCTCGCGCTCGATCGTCTCGAAGGCGAGGATAATGTCGCCGAGAAAGCGCGCCTCACCCGGCAGTGCCTCGGGGGCAGGAAAAGAAAGAACGTTGGTGGTCGAATCCTTGCCGCGCCAGCGCAGATTGAGGTCGCGCATCTGCGCGTCGTCGGCGAGCGCGATGCTGACTTCTGCATTGTCTTGGCCGCAGTCCGCGAGTGCTGCCTCAATCGCGCCGCGCACGGCCGCTGCCGCCGCCGGAAGACTGCTCCAGCGCGGCGACTCGACCGCGATTTCGACGGTCACGCTCACGGCTTCGCTCCCGGCTTTTTCTTCTCTGCCGCGTCATAGGCGTTGACGATGCGCGACACGAGCTCGTGCCGCACCACGTCGGCGGCGGAGAATTCGCACACCGCCACGTCTTCAAGCTGGCCGATCAGCCGCACCGCTTCTGCAAGACCCGACGCCTGACCCGCGGGCAGGTCGACCTGGCTCGGGTCGCCGGTCACGATCATGCGCGAATGCTCGCCGAGCCGCGTCAGAAACATCTTCATCTGCATCGGCGTCGTGTTCTGCGCTTCGTCGAGGATGCAGGCGGCGTTTGAGAGCGTGCGGCCGCGCATGAAGGCAAGCGGCGCGATCTCGATTTCGCCCGACTGCAATGCGCGCTCGACCATGCCGCGATCCATCAGCTCGTAAAACGCGTCGTAGATCGGGCGCAGATAAGGATCGACCTTCTCGCGCATGTCGCCGGGGAGAAAGCCCAGGCGCTCGCCGGCCTCGACGGCCGGCCGCGACAGCACGATACGGTCGACTTCGCGCCGTTCGAAAAGCTGTACGGCATGCGCGACCGCGAGCCACGTCTTGCCGGTACCGGCGGGTCCGGTGGCGAAAGCCAGCGTGTTCTTCCTGAGCGCCTTCAGGTAAGCGTCCTGACCCGGCGTACGCGCGCGCACGAGCCGCTTGCGCAATCGGAATTGCTCAAAGCCGGTGGGGTCGCCTCCTTCTTCGGCGGTCGCCGGACGCGACAGGGCGTGGCGCACCGCGCCTTCAACGTCGCCGCTTGAAATGTCGTGGCCGTTGCGCAGTTGCGCGTAGAGGGATTCAAGCGCGAGTCGCGCCTGATCGCTGGCCTCGCGCGAACCTTCGATATTCACCTGGTTGCCGCGTTGGTCGATCACCACGTCGAGCCGGCGCTCGATCAGCGCCAGATGTTCGCTGTGCCGCCCGAACAGGCGCATGGCAAGCTGGTTGTCCTCGAAGGTCACCGCGATTTGCGCCGTGTCGTCACGGCCGCTCTCCCAGGGCTTCTTGTGGCCGATGTCGGATCCGCTTTGCCGCACTCAAGCTCCTCCCGGCGCATGCATGGCCGGCGACGGCGCCCGCTGCTCGGCAGCGGCGGTCAGTTCGCCGAACAGCGTATGGGTGCCAAGCCCGGTGACGCGCACCTTGGCGATGCTTCCGATCATGTGAGCGGGCGCCTGAACCAGCACCTGCTGCATATAGGGAGACTTGCCGGAAAGTTGACCCTCGCGCCGGCCGGGCTTTTCAAGCAGGACATCGACGCGGTGGCTGACGTAGCTCTCGTTGAAAGCCTGCATTTGCCGGTCGATCATGGCCTGAAGACGCGCGAGCCGCTCCGTCTTCACCGGCTCGGGAACCTGGTCTGCAAGTCCCGCAGCCGGGGTGCCGGGCCGTGGGCTGTATTTGAACGAGAACGCCATCGCGAAGCGCACGCGCTCCACGAGATTCATGGTCGCTTCGAAATCCTCGTCCGTCTCGCCGGGGAAGCCGACAATGAAGTCCGAAGTGATCGCGGCGTCCGGACGCGCGATCCGCATGCGTTCGATGATGCCGAAATATTCCTCGCGTCCGTGTCCGCGGTTCATCGCGGCGAGCACGCGGTCGGAGCCGGACTGCACCGGCAGATGCAGATAGGGCATCAGCTTGTCGAGGTCGCGATGCGCCGCGATCAGATCGTCGCCCATGTCGCGCGGATGGCTCGTCATGTAACGCAGCCGGGCGATGCCGTCGATTTCTGAGATGCGCGCGAACAGGTCGGCAAGCGAATAGCTGCGTCCGTTGCGCCCCAAGCCGTGATAAGCGTTCACGTTCTGCCCGATCAGCGTCACGTCGCGCACGCCGGCGTCGGCGAGCCGGGCGACTTCTTCCGCGATCCTTTCCACCGGCCGCGAGACTTCCATGCCGCGCGTATAGGGCACCACGCAAAACGTACAGAATTTGTCGCAGCCTTCCTGCACCGTGACGAAGGCCGATACACCGCGCTTCCGCGTGGCCGCAACCGTCGGCGGCGCGAGATGCGCAAACTTTTCCTCGGGCGGGAATTCCGTCTCGACGACGGCTTCTCCGTTCAATGCGCGGGCGGCGAGGGCAGGCAGGCGGTGCAGGCTCTGTGGCCCGACCACGATGTCGACCGTCGGCGCGCGGCGGATGATTTCTTCGCCTTCGGCCTGCGCGACACAGCCCGCGACCGCGATCAGAACCCTGCGGCCTTCGGCGGCCGCCTGCTGTTTCAGCACGCGCACGCGGCCGAGCTCGGAATAGACCTTCTCC
>JAICQA010000370.1 GCA_025929595.1 Xanthobacteraceae bacterium | reverse complement strand
GGCGCGTGCGCGCGAACCATCATCACGCCTCCACCGCCCTGCCCTTGAGCGCGAACAGGCCGCGCGGGCGCTTCTGAATGAAGAGGATGATGAGGACAAGCAGCACAATCTTGCCGAGCACCGCGCCCGCCCAAGGCTCGAGAAACTTGTTCGCAAGGCCGAGCGTCATCGCGCCGACCAGCGTGCCGAACAGATTGCCGACGCCGCCAAACACGACAACGAGGAAGCTGTCGATGATGTAGCCCTGCCCGAGATTGGGCGAGACGTTGTCGATCTGAGCGAGCGCGACGCCGGCCATGCCGGCGATGCCCGAGCCCAAGCCGAACGTGAGCGCATCGACGCGGCTGGTGCGAATGCCCATGCTCGCGGCCATCGGGCGGTTCTGCGTCACCGCGCGCATCTCCAGGCCGAAGCGCGTGAAGCGCAGCACGAACAGGAGCATCGCGAAGACGAGCATTGAGAAGATGAAGATGTAGAGGCGATTGTAGGTGATCGAGAGCTGGCCGATCTCGAAAGAGCCCGCCATCCAGCCGGGCGCGCCGACTTCGCGATTGGTCGGTCCGAATATGGTGCGCACCGTCTGCTGCAGGATCAGCGACAGACCCCAGGTGGCGAGCAGCGTCTCCAACGGGCGGCCGTAGAGAAAACGGATGATGCCGCGTTCGATCGCGACGCCCACCGCACCCGCAACGAGAAAGGCGAGCGGAATGGCGATCGCGAGCGACCAGTCGAACAGGCCGGGATTGTTGATGCGGATCCACTCCTGCACGACGAAGGTCACGTAGGCGCCGATCATCACCATCTCGCCATGCGCCATGTTGATGACGCCCATCACGCCGAACGTGATGGCGAGACCGATGGCCGCGAGGAGCAGCACGGAGCCGAGGGAGAGGCCGTAGACGACGTTCTGCCCCATCTCCCAGACGGCGAGATTGCGCTCGATGGCCGCAACGGCGTCGACGGATGCCTCATGCAGCGCGGGCGGCGCTTCGCGCGGCAGTGAGCGCAGGAGAGCCAGCGCATCCTGATCGCCGCGCGCGACCAGCGCGCCAACGGCGGCAATGCGCTCGGCATCGGCCGCATCCGTTTTCAGAAAGACGACCGCGGCGCGTGCCTGCGCGAGCGCGACTTTGACATCGGGACTGGTTTCCTTCCTGAGCGCCTCGTCAAGCGCTTCGAGCGCCGCGGCTTCGCGCGAACGAAAAACCGCCGCCGCCGCGGCGAGGCGCTTCTGCGGATCGGCGGCAAGCAAGGTGAGCGAGCCGAGCGCGGCCTGAATTGCCCGCCGCACCCGGTTGTTGACGCGCACGGTTTCGAGCGAGGCCGGCACATTCGCTGCCACCTCACCACTCGCGGGCGAAAGAAATTTGTCGTCCTTGTCCTTGATGAAGACCGCTTTGGTGACGGGATCGAACATGAGCCGGCGGTCGGCGAGCGCTTCGATGACCGCCTGTGCGCGCGGGTGGCCGCTCGCGGCGATTTCGGCGACGGCCTTGTCGGTATCGGAAAAGCTGTCGGCGGCGAACAGCGCGAGCGCGGACTCAAAATCTGCGCGCGCCGGAAAGACCGTGACAAAGAGCGCGACCAAAACCGCGAGCAGCGTCGACAGATGTAGCGCGCGGTTCCGCATTGCTAGGTAGTCCGGCCGGGTCATTTCGGAGGTCTTAGCAGAACCGGGCGGGAAGCGAGCCTCCCGCCCGGCCGATCTTGATTCGGCTTCGTCTATCTTACGAGCCGCCGCACTTCTTGGTGACCTTGTTGTAGTTGCCGCACTTCAGGGTCTTCCAGTCGGCGACGAGATCCTTCGAGCCGTCGAGGTGCGGCGACCAGGCCGCGCCGGGGATCAGGCCGTTCGTCTTCCACACCACGTCGAACTGGCCGTCGGCACGTACTTCGCCGATGAACACGGGCTTGGTGATGTGGTGGTTGGCGAGCATCTCCGACACACCGCCGGTGAGGTTCGGGACCTTGATGCCGACCACCGCGTCGATGACCTTGTCCGGATCGGTGGTGCCGGCCTTCTTGACGGCCTCAACCCACATCTGGAAGCCGACAACATGCGCCTCCATCGGATCGTTGGTGACGCGCTTCGGGTCCTTGATGAAGGCCTTCCACTTGGCGATGAACTCGGCGTTCTTCGGATCCTTGATCGACTGGAAGTAATTCCAGGCGGCGAGATGACCGAGCAAGGGCTTGGTGTCGAGACCGGCGAGCTCTTCTTCGCCGACCGAGAACGCGACCACCGGAATGTCGGTCGCCTTGACGCCCTGATTGCCGAGTTCCTTGTAGAACGGAACGTTCGCGTCACCGTTGATCGTGGACACGACCGCGGTCTTCTTGCCGGCCGAGCCGAACTTCTTGATCTCGGCGACGATCGTCTGCCAGTCGGAATGACCGAACGGCGTGTAGTTGATCATGATGTCTTCGGACTTGACGCCCTTGGACTTCAGGTACGCTTCGAGGATCTTGTTGGTCGTGCGCGGATAGACGTAGTCGGTGCCCGCGAGCACCCAGCGCTGCACTTTCTCTTCCTTCGCGAGGTAATCGACGGCCGGGATCGCCTGCTGGTTCGGAGCGGCGCCGGTGTAGAACACGTTACGCTCGCTCTCCTCGCCTTCGTACTGCACCGGATAGAAGAGGATCGAGTTCAGCTCCTTGAAGACCGGGAGCACGGACTTGCGCGACACCGAGGTCCAGCAGCCGAACACCACCGAGACCTTGTCCTTGGTGATCAGCTCGCGCGCCTTTTCGGCG
>JAICQA010000139.1 GCA_025929595.1 Xanthobacteraceae bacterium | reverse complement strand
CTGATCGCGACGCACCGCCCGCCGGTGACCGCTGCCGACGGTACGCCGTGGCAACTCACGGCCAACACCAAGGCTTCGGAGGCCAGGGTCGAGCTCGAAGCGCTTCAACTTTCCTTCGGCAAGGACGCAGCCGCCACAGACGTCGCAGGCAAGCTCGAATTCGAACCCTGGCCCGGCGGGAAGATCGACGGGACTCTGTCGGCGCGGCGGCTCGATCTCGACCTCGCGGCGGGAAGCGACGCGTCGAAGGGCCTGCCCGCGGCCATCGCTCCGTTGCAGGAAATGGTCGCGCTGTTCGACGGCCTGCCGCTGCGGGGCCGCATCAGCCTTGCAAGTGAGGCGGTGGCCGCCGCCGGCGGCACGATGCGCGACGTAAGGGCCGCGTTCCGGTTGCGCGAGAACGCGCTCGCGCTCGAACATTTTGAAGCGGTGTCCCTGCCGGGGCGCGGGAAAATCGTCGCGTCGGGCGGTCAGACCGGCGGCCCGCGCTTTTCGGGCCGCGCGTCGGTGCAAGCCGAAGACGGCGGCGCGCTGTTGCGCTGGGCGTTCGGGGCGGGCGCTGCTGCGCTGAAAGACACGGGTTCGCTTCGGCTCACGGCGCGCGTGGAGTGGCGCGACGGGCAGACACGCTTCGACGAGCTGGAATTTTCGCTCGCCGAGGCCACGCTCGGCGGCAGCGTGGCGTTCGTGCCGGCGGCGGGGAAGCAGCAGGCGCGGATCGAGGCGGCGTTGACGGCGAACGGCGCCGACCTCGATCTTTTGCAACCGCTCGCGCAGTGGGCGCGGGCGGAGTCCGCCGGCGCCGACCTCGAGCTCAAATTTGCGGGCAGTTCGTTGCGGCTGCTCGAGCGGCCGCTCAAGCGTGTCGATCTCGATCTGTCGCGCGACAGCGAAGGGCTCGCCATCAATCAGCTCGCCGTTGAAGATTTCGACGGACTGAGCGTCACAGCGAACGGCCGGATCGCCGCGCCCGTCGAGCGGCCAAGCGGCACGATCGAATTCGAACTTGCGACCACGCGCCCCGACGGCATGGCCGCCATCGTCCACGAATATCTCGGTGCGGAGCCGGCCCGGCTCGCGCGCTACGTCGCGGGATCGGGCAACGCGATGAAACTATCCGGTAAGGCGACGGGCGCGGGGTCCGCGGCGGGGATCGAAGTAAACGCAACCGGCACGCTCGGCGACTTCGACGCAACGGTTGCCGCGAGTGTCGATCTGCTCACCGATCAGCTTTCCGAAGGTCATATTGCGTTGGAGGCGCGCAATCCCGGCTCGCTCGCCGTGCTGTTCGGCTTGTCACCGGGCTTGCCGTCGGCGGGCAGCGGCGCGCTCGAAATCGATCTGTCGAAGCCAGAGAAGGGCGTTCTCCCGCTGGTCGCGCGGCTCACTGCGCCGGGTACGGAGATCGCCGCGAATGGGACGCTTGCGGTCAACGGAGAAGGGCGAATCGAACCTTCCTTCAACGTGAAAGTGACGGCGAGCGACCTCCGCCCGCTGATCGCGCCGGCGGCGCAGGCGAGCGGCCACATCGCACTCGGCGCACAGGGCGGATGGCGTTTCGGCCGCGATACCAACGGCTTCCGTTTCGACGACATCGCCTTGCAGATTGGCGACACAAAGCTGACCGGCGCGCTTACGGCCAGCGCCCTCTTGCGGCCGGTGATCGGCGGCAAACTCACGGCGACCGAAATGAATGTCGCAACGCTCCTCGCGGCGTCAGTCGGCCAGGCGCGCGGCGGGATCGGCTATTGGCCGACGGTGCGGTTCGGTCCGGCGCCGTTGAGCGACGTGACCGGTGTCGTCGAGATGAATGTCGATCACCTCGGCCTGCCGGGCGGGCTTGCGGCAACCAAGTCCAAATTCCGGCTGCGGCTCGCGCCGAACAGCGTGGCAATTGAGGAATTCTCCGGCGATTATGCCGGCGGCAAGCTCGCGGGTCATGCCAATTTCGTGCGCGGCCGGTCGGTCGCTTTCGACGGGCGCGCTTCGCTTAAGGGCTTCGATATCGCCAGCGTTCTCGTGGCGGATGAAAAGAAGTCGGAGATGCGCGGACGCGGCACGATGACCCTGAGCGTGGCGGGCAGCGGCGTCACGCCGGCCGCGATCGCCGCCAGCCTCGCGGGTCAGGGGACGCTCGCGATCGAAGGGCTTGAGATCGACCGCGCCGATCCGGGTGCGGTCGGTGCGGTCTTTGCGGCCGAAGAAAAGTCCGAGCCGCGCGACGAGATCGCAGTGATCGCGGCACTCTCGCCCGCGCTTGCGGAAGGCTCACTTAGGATCAGCAAGATCGAAGCACCGATCGTCGTCGCGGGCGGCAATGCGCGCATTGTCTCCGCTCGGGCAGACGTCGGAACGGCCCAGGTTTCGGCGGAAGGGAATTTCGATATCGCGAAGCTCACGCTAGATGCGTCGCTCGAACTCGAAATCGAGGCGGCGGCGATGCGGCCGGGCGCAACGATCCGCTGGAGCGGGCCGGTCGGCTCCATCGAGCGCGGGATCGAGGCGGCGGCGCTTGCGAATGCGATCACATTGCGCGCGATGGAGCGCGAAACGAAACGCATCGAGGAACGCGACCGTGCGCTGCCGCCTTTGCAACCGCGGGCGGAGGAGCCACGGGCGCCGAACCCGGTTGCGGTCGTACCGCCGCTGACACCGCCCAATCCAGCCGCACCGCCGATTTCCGTGATGCCGTCACCGCAAGCGCGGCCGAAAGTGAGTGAACCGCGCTACGCGCTGCCGCCTTTGCCGCCGGCGCTCGACATCAAGCCGCTGCCGCCGGTTTATCGGCCGGAGAGTAATTGACGCGATCTTCCGCTCATTCCCGCGCATAGCTCGCCGAACGGCGAGCGTTCGCTCGCCTATGCGGGAATCCAGATTTTTGTTTGTCGCGCTGGACGCTCGCTTCGTTCGCCGGCGCGACGCCGGGTCCCCGCTTTCGCGGGGACGAGCGGAGTTATTCTCGATCCAGAGTCACGAAGGAATAGCCGAAGTCTTCGCCCGCCTCACGGTGCGGGCCGTCGCGCGCGACCTCGTGCCAGTCGGCGCGGTTGAAGGCGGGAAAGCGCGCGTCGCCTTTCGGACTCGCGTGCACCTCGGTGAGATAGAGCCGGTCGGCGCGCGGCAGCGCTTCTTCATAGAGCGTTGAGCCGCCGATGATCGCGATTTCCTCGGCTTGCGATTTCGTGGCTTCCGCCCTGGCGACCTCTAGCGCCTCGTCGAGTGTCGCCGCCACCGTCACGCCTTCAGCGCGGAAATTTTTGTCGCGCGTCAGCACGATGTTCGGCCGGCCCGGCAACGGTTTTCTGCCGATGGAGTCGAAGGTGCGGCGGCCCATGATGACGGGCTTGCCGAGTGTCGTGTGCTTGAAATGCCTGAGATCGCCCGGCAGATGCCACGGCATGCCGCCGTCGCGGCCGATCACGCCGTTCTCGGCAATCGCGGCGACGAGGACGAGACGCGGCTGCTTCACTTCTTGCGGAATTTGTCGAGGCGCACGACCTGCGCGCCGCCCTTGTCGTCTGACGGCGGCAGCGGGCCGTCGATCACCGGCAGGCCGCTCTTGCGCGTAGAAGGCACGGAGGTAGCGCCGGGACGGGTTTCTTCAGGCTCAGACGCTGCACCTCTTGGCACGGCGCGCGGAGCGGTGCGCGTGTCGGGGGCTGCTGCTGCCGTGTCCTGCGCTTCGTCTTTCGCGAGCGATTTCGCTTCTGTCGCCAGTTCAAACTGAAGTCCGAACTGCACCGACGGATCGAAGAATCCTTTGATCGCCGCGAAAGGAACGGTGAGGCGTTCGGGAATGCCGTTGAACGATACGCCCACGTCGAAACTGTCTTCGCCGACCGTCAGATCCCAGAACTGGTGCTGGAGCACGATCGTAAGCTCTTCGGGATATTTGCCACGCAGGCGGTCTGATAATTTTGCGCCCTCGGCACGGGTGTCGAACGAGATGAAGAAGTGGTGGTCGCCGGGCAGGCCGCGCGCCGCCACATCGGTCAGCACCTTGCGCAGCACGCCGCGCAGCGCGTCCTGCGTGAGGAGATCGTAGCGGATCAGGTCTACGGGCATGCCAACAAGTATGCCGATTCCACGGGTCCGTACCATAGGGCCGAAAATGAAAGTGGGGGCTTCTGTTGCCAGGTGCCCCCGAACCCCGCCTAAAGGTGCAAACCCTCAGGGCTTAAGTTCGGTCTTTCAAACCGCTTACGCGGCCTGAGCAACCGGAGCATAGTTGTCGTTGCCAACTATGAGAGGTCCGATAACGGCGGTACCATACCGAGCGAAAGCCGCGCCTTTTACACCCTCGTCGATCCTAGTTCGCCCCCGCCGAAGCCCAATTCCGGGCTTGGGTTTTGGTGGAGGCGCCGGGTACTGCCCCCGGGTCCGAATGGTTTATTGTGACGAGCGTTTATCGCCATAGCCGGCTTGCGCCGGCACGACGAATATAGGCGTTGCAAGGCGGCGGTGAAAGGGCGGGCGGGGAACCGTTCAGCGGCTTGGTTTCGAGACCTTGAAGTACTGGCCGATGGCGCCGAATGCGAACAGGACGGCTCCCGCCACATAGAGCCAGTAGACCATCACCGGCGTCGTCGGGCCGCTGAAATAGGCCATCGCGGCGGCCAGCGCCGCACCCGCGGCGTAAATCGCAACCAGTTGCATCGTTGCCCCCTCGTTTTCCTGGCGATCCTATGTGGTTCGCGCGGCTCTTGCACAGGTTTGATTTGGTGGCCCGGCGCGGCCGGGGAAACCGCGAGTCATTTCAGGGGCCTGATGGTCGACTTGAAGACTGAGATTCCGATTCAAGACCCTGCCAGGGCGATTCAAGTCGTGCCCTCATCCTTCGAGACGCCCGCAGGTGCACGGGTTAACGTCAGCGCACCGCGATGCATTCGACCTCGGCGCGGGCGCCGAGTGCGAGGCCGGTTGTGCCGAATGCGGAGCGTGCGGGATAGGGCGGCTCGAAATAGGTCAGATAGACCTCGTTGAAGGCGGGCCAGTCCGCCATGTCCTCAAGCATGACCAGGCACTTCACGAGATTTTTCGTGGTCATGCCATTCGCTTCGAGCGTCGCGACGATGTTCTGCATGAGCTGATGGAATTCCATCTCGCGCGTCGCGTTGTTCAGCTCCAGGCGGCCGGGGAAGGTGCCGAGCTGGCCTGAGAGAAACACGAGATCGCCGACCGCCATGCCTTCGGAAAACGGCAGGCCGCCCGGCAGATGCCCGCCGGGCTTGATGGGCTCGGGCTTCACGCGATCCATGGTCTCGCCTCCGATTCAATTCGTTCGGAGACGATCCTAGCGGATTCCGTCAGGCGACGGCGGCCATGGTGGAGGCGGCCTCGGCGCGGAACTTGGCCTGGCTTGCGGTGCTGGTCTGCCGCTTCACGTAATAATTGATGATGCGGTTGGCGGTGGCGACGCTGAGACGATCGAAGCTCGCGAGCGCGGCCTCGATGTCGTGCGCGGCCATGCCGCGGCCGGCGACGCGCATCAGGAGCAGTGCCTTGGTGGTGAGGCGCGAGCAGTGCGCGGCCTTGGCTAGGATCAGGAGGATGTCGGGGTTCTCATCGAGCAACCCGCGCTCCACAACCTCAACCGGGAAGCGGCCGAGGAGGGCAAGGCTCGCGACCGTCTTGTCGAAATTCTGCGATGCGGCGGCGGCGTGGACGTTGTTTTCGCCAAGCTGGTTCGACGTGTAGCGCCGCTTCGATGCCTTCTTGGCCTTGCGGAATTCCGGCGAGGCGGCGCGCACGCGGCCGCTGATCGTCTCGGTCGCTTCCGCCACCGCGCGGTTCACGACGGCGGCCGGGGCCTGGGCGGCGAGCTTCTTGCGGACGCGGGCCGAGGCGGTGTGCAGCAGCTTCAGGAAATGGTGGCGCGGGATATCGCGGCGCAGGCCGATATATTCGGCGAGGCGGTCGTCGCCGTCGGCGCGGCCGACAAGCTTGCCGTAGCCGCTGTCGGAAAAGCGCGCGCCGGCATTGCTCGCCACCTCATGCACGACGCGGCGGTTGCCGCGCTCGACCAGCACGTCGGTGACGGCTTCGCTCAGCTCGCGGCGCCGGGCGATGGCGTACAAATGCGCCTGGCTCTGGCTACGGGCGTTCTCGACCAGGTCATCCTCGCCGAGGCGCTCGGACTGTGCGAGCACCGGACCGGCGACCTCGATTTCGGGATCGAAGGCGAGCGCGCGGACCATGCGCGGCGGGGCGTCGGGCAGGGACGCGAGACGGCGGGCAAGACGGGCGCGGGCGCCGGTTTCGACCATCTCCGCGAGTTTTATCAAGACGTCGTCGAAGACGGCGATCTGATCGATGGAGTAGCGCGACGATCCGTTGGCGAAGAGGTCCGCGATCCGCTTCAGGGCACGGAGGCGCTGATTGACCGTGCCGGATGCGATGGCGTT
Source organism: Xanthobacteraceae bacterium (assembly GCA_025929595.1). Classification (GTDB taxonomy): domain Bacteria; phylum Pseudomonadota; class Alphaproteobacteria; order Rhizobiales; family Xanthobacteraceae; genus JAUSIF01. The sequence goes on along the minus strand of JAICQA010000139.1, from coordinate 604 downwards.
CTCAATCTCGGGAAGAAAATTCGGATCGCTCATTTTTACCGGCCCCCGCACGCAACGCTGTCTCAATCAGGAACTCACTGCGGAAATCCTAGCGGGGCCTTGTAAAGATTCATTGGGCGCGGGCCGTTCCGTCCGACTTAAATTCATCGAAAATTTGAACGAATATGCCGCCGTCTGCCGCGGCTTTCTTGCTACAACGGCCGGTAACGCAGCAGTCATGGACCGATCCTGATGAATCGATTGCCACGCTTCGCCGCATCCTTGTTCGCCGCACTGTTCATCTTCGTGGCGGCGGCCATCGCCCAGCCCGCACCGCCGGTGCTGGCGCAAAACGGCATGGTGGCGAGCGAGGAAGCGCGCGCCACCGGGATCGGCGTCGAGATTTTGCGGCAGGGCGGCAACGCGGTGGACGCGGCCGTCGCGGTCGGCTTCGCGCTCGCGGTCACGCTGCCGGAGTCCGGCAATCTCGGCGGCGGCGGATTCATGGTCATCCGGCTGGCGGACGGCAAACGCAATATCGCCATCGATTACCGCGAGACGGCGCCCGCGGCGGCGACGCGCGACATGTTCCTGAACGAGAAGGGCGAGGCGAACCCGCAAAAGT
>JAICQA010000147.1 GCA_025929595.1 Xanthobacteraceae bacterium | reverse complement strand
TTGCGGCGGGCGTCGATGTCGTGAACGACGGCGAATACGGCAAGTCGAGTTGGGCCAACTACGTGCTCGAACGCATGAGCGGCTTCGAGCATCGTCCGAATAAAATCTACGAGGCGGTCTGGCTCGGCAGCGACCGTATTCGCTTCCGCGAGTTCATGGAGACCGAGTTTCCGCGCGGCGTGAAGGGATCGCCGGGCGATGCCTGCGTCGCCCCGATCCAGTACACCGGCCACGATGCCGTCCGCCGCAACATCCGCGATTTGAAGGCTGCGCTCGCCGCGAACAAGGCGCAGGAGGGCTTTCTCACCGCCGTCGCGCCGGCCAGCACCGGCTACGACGCCGAGAACGAGTTTTACGGGAACGAGCGCGACTATGTCTTCGCCATCGCCGACGCGCTGCGCGAGGAATATCTCGAGATCCACAACGCGGGACTCGTGCTGCAGGTCGACGACGCCGTGCTCGCCAACATGTACGACTACCTGATGCAGCAGAGCCCGGCGCGCTACCGCGAATGGGCCGAGCTGCGCGTCGATGCGCTCAACCACGCGCTGCGCGGCATTCCCGAAGACAACATCCGCTATCACATCTGCTTCGGCAGCTGGCACGTGCCGCATGTCTCCGACGCACCGCTTGAGGCGATCGTCGATCTCATGCTGAAAGTGAAGGCGGGCGCCTATTCCATCGAGGCGGCGAATGTTCGCCACGAGCACGAATGGCGTGTGTGGGAGAAGGTGAAATTCCCGAAGGACAAGATTCTGATCCCCGGCGTCGTCACGCATCATACGACGACCGTCGAGCACCCGCAGCTTGTCGCCGAGCGCATCGTCCGCTTCGCGAAGATCCTCGGCCGCGAGAATGTGATCGCGGGCACCGACTGCGGCTTTGCACAGACCGAAGGGTTGCAGCGCGTTCACCCGCAGGTCATGTGGGCGAAGCTGGACTCGCTTGCCGAAGGCGCGCGCCTTGCCTCGCAGGAGCTGTGGGGCCGGAAGGCGGCTTGATCCCGTCATGGTTCGAGACGCGCGGCTTCGCCGCGCCCCTCACCATGAGGCTCAGTTATTTCCCGACGATCTGGTTGAACAGCTTCATCAGTTCATCCGGCGCGGTGATGTGCGGGTTATGGCTGGCGTCGATCTCAAAATAGCCCCAGCCCTCTTTCCGCGCCCGCTGCGCGAATTGCCCGAAGCGGTCGTCGGGCGCCGCGCGCGTACAGTAGATGTAATGACGCGGCGGCAGCGCTTTTCCCGATAGCTTGATCGGCGTCGAGAAACATTTGGCGGGCTGCGGCATGCGCCGCGGCGTTGCCCATTCGCGGTCGGCTTCGGGCGTATCGGGTGGCATTCCCATCGGCGGAATACGCCAACCGTCATCGCCGGTCTGCCGCGCATCGCGGCTCGCCTGGCCGAGATAATCGGTCAGGCACTTGCCGTCTTCGGGCACGAAGGCGTCGAGGTAGATCACTTGCCCAATGCGCTCGCGTGCCCCGTCGGCCACGCCGGTCGCGACCATGCCGCCATAGGAGTGTCCGACCAGCACGATGTCTCTCAGGTCCTCGAATTCGAAAACGTTGATGACGTCGCGGATATGCGTATTGAGATCGATATCGGGCGAGGCGAGGTGGGATCGCTCCCCAAGACCTGTATAGGTCGGCGTCCAGAATTCGTGGCCCGCCGCCCGCATCAGCGGACGCATTTTCTTCCATGCCCAGGCCGAGGACCAGGCCCCGTGTGCGACGACGATCGTGGCCACGTTCAACTCCCCCTTTGTTGCCCGCGCGAGACTATTGCAGCATGAGAAACAGACCAAGAGCCGTCGCAGCCGTGGAGTGAATCGTATGTCCGCCCGTACCCGCCCGCCGTTCCGCGCCGATCATGTCGGCAGCCTTCTCCGCCCGAAGGAGTTGCTGAGCGCGAGGGAGAATCATGAGGCCGGTCGCGTCACGAAGGAGCAACTCCGCGCCATCGAGGACGAGACGGTGCGCAAGGTCGTGAAGATGCAGGAAGACATCGGCCTCCAGGGCGTCACCGACGGCGAGTACCGCCGCCACGACTGGGTGGTCGATTTCAAGTATCAGCTCGGCGGGGTCGAGAAGCTTGGCAACGTCATCAAGGTGCCGTTCGAAGGCGAGGGCGGAAAGTTCGACTGGCAGTTCATCGAATATCGTGTCGGCAAGCTTCACCTCGACCATGTGATCTTCGAGAACGATTTCCGTTTCCTGAAGGCCGCGACGAAAGCGACGGCGAAGATCACGCTGCCGTCGCCCAGCATGATGCATTACCCCGCCGGCCGCGGCATCGACCGGAACGTCTATCCCGACATGGAGGTTTTCTACGCCGACCTCGCTGGCGTTTACGCGAAGCAGATCGACGGTCTCGCGAAGCTCGGCTGCACGTATTTACAGCTCGACGACACGAGCCTCGCATTCTTGAACGATCCCAGGCGCCGCGCCATGATCGGCGAGGACGGCGACCAACAGCATCTGCGCTACATCGAGCTTTTCAACGCCTCGACCGCCGGCCGCCCGGCCGGCATGGCGATCTGCACGCATCTTTGCCGCGGCAACTACAAGTCCGGCTGGATGGCCTCGGGCAGCTACGAGCACGTCGCCGAGGCGCTCTTCAGCGGCCTCAACGTCGACGGCTTCTTCCTCGAGTTCGATGACGAGCGCTCGGGCGGCTTCGAGCCGCTGCGCTTTGTGCCCAAGGACAAGATGGTCGTCCTCGGCCTTGTCACCACCAAGAAGCCCCGGCTTGAGAGCAAAGATGCGCTCAAGCGCCGGATCGACGAGGCGGCGAAGTTCGTGCCGATCGACCAGATTTGTCTCAGTCCGCAATGCGGCTTTGCCTCGACATCGGAAGGCAATGCCCTCACGATTGACGAGGAAATCGCCAAGTTGCGGCTCGTAGTCGAGACCGCCCGCGAGGTATGGGGCTAGGTTCGTAGGCGAAAGGTCGTATCGGGACGGGGCTGGTACGCCAAACAAAATTCTTTGGCCGCCGTTGAAAGCCGCAGGCAAGGAATGTTATAGTTTATAACTAAGATGAAACGTCCCGGAAGACCCGCCGAAGCGGGCAGGGAATAACAGGCGACAAGCAGGGAGGAACGCCACATGTCGCTCTACCGGAATTTTTCGCTGTCTGCGGTCGCGCTTGTCGGCGCGCTGCTCTCGGCCGCACCCGCTCACGCTCAGTCGGACCCGGTCTTCGGAAGCTGGACCCCGCCGATGGAGTACCAGAACCGGGTCACGATGCCGAAAGTGTTCGGTGTCATCGAGAAGGAAACCGGCGTTAAGTGGAAGCTCGTCGCTGGCGGCCAGTTGGCCGACGGCCGCGGCATCTTCAATGGCGTGCGCGACGGCCTGATGCAGGCCGGCGGCCCGGCGATTGCCACCTACCAGCCGAACCTGGTGCCTTCGCTCTACGCGATCTACAGCACCAACATTCTCGGCCATAACGACGTGATCGCCACTACCGGCGCCGCGCTCGAAACCTTCTATCTGAACTGCCCATCCTGCCTTGAGGAGTTCAAGAAGCTCAACGGCGTGCCGCTCGCCGGCTGGACCAGCTCGGCCTACATGCTGGCCTGCCGCGAGCCGATCAAGACCCTCGCCGATCTCAAGGGCAAGCGCATCCGTGCGACTGGCGGCGCGGCCGAGTTCATCAAGCATCTCGGTGGCGTGCCGGTCGGCGCGACGCTGGTGGAAGCGGTGGGCCTCCTCCAGCGCGGCGGTCTCGACTGCCAGTACGGCATCATCGATTGGCTGCGGACCTTCGGCTACGCCGATTTCGCCAAGCACCTCACCGATCACCCGCTCGGCCTTACGGGTCCGGCGATCGGCATGATGCTGAACCGGGACTTCTGGAACAAGCTCTCGCCGGAGCACAAGAAGCTCTATGTGCAGCAGGCCGCATGGATGAGCGCCAACCAGGTGGTCGGCAACTTCATCAAGGCCAATGAAGACGGCCTCAAGCAGATCATGAAGGACAAGGGCGTCCAGCTCGTCAAAGTCGACGGCAAGGAGTGGGACAAGGCGGCCCAGGCGTTCAAGACCGACGAGCGCAAGATGAATGTCGCCACCGCCACCAAGTTCGGGGTGAAGGACGCTGCCAAGATCATCGAACACTATGAGAAGGCGGTGGAGCGCTGGCGCAAGCTGGCGAAGGACGTCGGCCAGGACGAGGCCAAGGTCCAGGCGCTCTACGAGAAAGAAGTCTTCTCCAAGATCGACATCAATAAGCTCTGAATGTCCTGACGGGGGAGGGCCGTCTTTGGCGGCCCTCCCGCCTGCGGTTGCGTCCGCCCGTCAAAAATCTTCCTCGCGGGGCGCGCCATGCAACGCCTTCTTCAGTGGCTGGAGTATCCGATCCACGCCCTGTTGTGGCTGGGGATGCTCGCTGCTGTCTTCATGATGTTTCACGTCAGCGCCGATGTAGTCGGGCGCACCGTGTTCAACCACCCGCTCGAAGGCACCACCGAAATGGTTTCCGCCTATTACATGGTGGCGGTCTCCTATCTTCCCTGGGCCTGGATTGCGCGCAACGACGCTCACATCAGGGTCGAGACGTTCACCGCATTCGCCTCGCCGCGCTTCATCAAATGGCTCGATCTTATCGTGAAGATCGTGACCGCCATCGGCGTGGCGTTCTTCGTCTGGCGCGCGACGCTGCGCGCGATCCAGACGATGAACTCCGGCGAAGTGTGGCAGGCCGGCACACAATATCTCATCATCTGGCCGAGCCGCTGGGTGCTGCCGCTCGCCGGCGGTCTCATGGTCCTCTACCTCATTGTGCGCATCGCGGCGGATGTCGCCGCCGCCGTACGGCGTTGAAGCGGCTGCGCGATGAGCACCCTCGCACTTTCGCTCGGTAGTCTCGCCTGCATCCTGCTGCTGATCGGTCTTCGCATTCCGCTCGGCATTGCGATGGGCGGCGTCGCCGTTTTCGGCCTCGCTTATTTGAGCAACTGGAACGTCGCCCTCAACGTGCTCGGTGACGCTCCGTTCTTGTTCGCTGCGAACTGGGAGTTGTCGGCGATCCCGATGTTCCTGCTCATGGGCGCGGTCGCGAGCAACTCGGGAATCGGCACCGCGCTCTTCCGCGCCGCGCGCGTGTGGTTCGGGCGGCTGCCCGGCGGACTCGCGGTCGCGACCAACTGGGCGTGTGCCGGTTTCGGAGCGGCGAGCGGTTCGAGCATCGCCGCCGCCGCCGTCATGGCGCGGATCGCGATTCCCGAGATGATCCGCAACAAGTATGACAAGGGACTGGCCGCCGGCGTTTGTGCGAGCGGCGGCACGCTCGACTCGCTGATCCCGCCGAGCATCACTTTCATTATCTACGGAATTTTCGCCGAAGTGTCGGTCGCGCAGTTGTTGCTCGCCGGGGTCTTCCCCGGTCTGCTCACCGCCGCCGTGTACATGATCATGATCGTGACGCGCGCGTGGCTGAATCCCGCACTCGCGCCGGCGGTCGTCTTCGATGACGAGGCGGAACTGCGCCGCGAGCGCTGGGAATCCCTGATGGCGATTTGGCCGGTGCTGGTGCTGATCGTCGGCGTCATCGGCGGACTGTATGCCGGCTTTGTCACGCCGACGGAGGGCGGTGCGGTTGGCGCACTGCTCGCGATCGGCATCGGCCTGCTGCAAGGCAAGCTCGACCGCGCGGGACTGATCGAGAGCTTCAAGGACGCTGTCTTCACCACCGCGCAACTCTTCTTCGTCGGTATGGGCGCGGTGATTTACACCAAGTTTCTTGCGCTCGCCGGCACGGCGCAGATGTTCGTGGACTTGATCGGCGACTGGGCGGTCAACCCGCTCCTCCTCGTGATCGCCGTCTCGATCATCTACGTCATCCTCGGGATGTTTCTCGATCCGCTCGGCATGATTCTGCTGACGATCCCGGTTTTCGTGCCGATGTTCGCCGCGCTCAACCTCGATCTCGTCTGGTTCGGCGTCATCGTCGTGAAGTATGTCGGCATCGGTCTGCTCACACCGCCGGTCGGCTTCAACATCTTCGTGGTCGCGACCGCGACCAACAATGAGATTCCGCTCAAGACGATCTTCAAGGGCTGCTTCTGGTTCCTGGGTTGCGAGGTGATCATCATGACGCTCCTGATCGCCTTCCCGCAGATCTCGCTCTGGCTGCCGCAGTCGATGTACTGAGGCGGGCTCAAACGCCCTTCAACCTGAATCGAAATCTTGTGCGGCCGGAATCGGTTTGTGAGCGCAGTTCGCGCGGAATCGGAGCTTTCGGCCCCTTCCGCACCCCTCTGGATTGATTCACGAATCCGGCCGCGCGATTTCGTCCGGCTGACCTGACAAGTCAGGCGAAGCGGACTCAATCTCTGAGATTGAATCGATACGTTAAGTGAAGACCGACACGGAGCGGCGAGGGGCCGGAAACAGCAAGTCGAAGATCGCGACTCGCTTCGATGCAGTGTCGCGCACGCGCGTAAACAAATTCTTGCGCGCGCGCAACCGGACTTGCGAGCGACTTTCTTACGCTCCGGGAACTGTGGCGTTCGGGAAGAACAGTTGCTCGCCGTTGATCTTGTAGTCGGCGACCGCCTTCTGGCCCTCCGCCGAAATGAGCCAGTCGATGAAAGCCTGGCCCTCGGCTTTTTTCACGTGCTTGTGCTTCTCGGGATTCACCAGCATCACGCCATACTGATTGAACAACCGGTCGTCGCCCTGCACCGCGATGTCGAGCTCGCCGCGGTTCTTGAAATTGATCCAGGTGGCGCGGTCGGAAAGCACGTAGGCGTTTGAAGCCGACGCAGTGTTGAGCGCGGCGCCCATGCCCTGGCCGATTTCCTTGTACCAGTCGCTCT
>JAICQA010000482.1 GCA_025929595.1 Xanthobacteraceae bacterium | reverse complement strand
GGCGCCGGCGGCAGCCGCATCATCACCTCGGTCCTTCAGGTCATCCTGAACGCCGTCGATTTCGGCATGGATGTCGGTGCGGCCGTGTCGGCTCCGCGCGTGCATCACCAATGGCTGCCGGACCAGCTCGAGCTGGAACCCGGCATTGACCCCGCCGTCCTGCAGGCGCTCGTCGAGAAGCGGCAAAATGCGAAAGAGGGCCGCAGCGGCCGCTCGGTTCATTCGATCATGGCCGTCGGGGACGGGCTCGCGGGCGTCGCCGATCCGCGATCGGGCGGACTGGCTGCAGGGTATTGAGGGGGAGACGATGAACAGGACCGTGGCCGGTTTTCTCGGCTTCATCGGCGGGTTGATTGCCGGCTACTGCATCGTGCTGTTCGGGTGGGTGGCGTACAGCACGATCGCCGACGTTTCGGACATGGGTGGCGGCAAGGCGATGGGCATCGCCTTCTTCTTCGCGCCGCTCGGCGGCGTGATCGCGGGCGCCATCGGCGCGATCCTGTTAACCCGCCTGGCGCGACGCGAAGCGGCTAGCTGAAAAATCTGTTCTTCGGCCGCGGCAGGCCGAGATTTTCGCGCAGCGTTGCGCCTTCATACTCGCGGCGGAACAGGCCGCGCCGCTGCAATTCCGGGACGACGCGATCGCAGAAATCGTCGAGCCCGCCCGGCAACCACGGGAAGAGCAGGTTGAAGCCGTCGCTGCCGCAGGTCTCGAGCCACTCCTGCATCTGGTCGGCGATCGTTTCCGGCGTGCCGACCATTTCGAGCGAGCCGTAGCTGCCGCCGACATGCTGCGCGAGCTGGCGCACGGTTAACTTCTCCCGCGCGGCCATATCGATCAGTTTCTGCCGTCCGCTCTTGCCCGCGTTCGTTTCGGGAATTTCCGGCAGCGGTTGATCGAGGTCGTAGCCTGAGATGTCGTGGCCGAGCAGCGAGGAGACGGTGGCGATGCCGCTGTCGGGATGCACGCCGCTGTCGAGGAGCTTCTTCTTCGCCTTCGCTTCCTCGACGGTGTCGGCGATCACGACGAAGCAGCCGGGCAGAATTTTTACATGCTCCGGGTCGCGTCCGGCCTTCGCCGCGCGATCCTTGATATCGGCATAGAAGCGCTGCGCGTCGGGCAGGTGATTGACGCCCGAGAAAATGACTTCCGCCACTTCCGCCGCAAGCTGGCGGCCGGAGTTCGAGGCGCCCGCCTGCACGATCACCGGCCAGCCCTGCACGGGCCGGGCGATATTGAGCGGGCCGCGCACGGACAGATACTCGCCCTTGTGGCCGAGCGTGTGCATGCGCGCGGGATCGAAATAGACGCCGCCCTCCACGTCGCGGACGAAGGCGTCGTCGGCAAAGGAGTCCCAGAGGCCGGTGACGACGTCATAGAACTCACGCGCGCGGCGGTAACGCTCATCATGGTCCATCTGCTCGTCGTGACCGAAGTTCAATGCGGCGTCGGGGTTCGACGTCGTGACGATGTTCCAGCCCGCGCGGCCGTTGCTGATGTGGTC
>JAICQA010000119.1 GCA_025929595.1 Xanthobacteraceae bacterium | reverse complement strand
GGCGAGCGCGATCACGTCGTCGATCGAGGGCGCGAGGCGCCCATCGAGCAGCGCGCGCGCACGCACCGCAAGCATCAAAGCCTGACTCGCACGCGGGCTCGGGCCCCAGGCGATGTGCTGTGCGATGTCGCCGGCCTCGCTGCCGGGGCGCGCGGAGCGCACGAGGGTGAGGATCGCATCGACGACCGACTGGCCGACGGGAATGCGGCGCACGAGACGCTGCGCGGCGAGGAGATCGTCGGCGGTCATCGCGGCGCGCGGCTTCGTTTCCTCGACGCCGGTGGTGTCGAGCAGGATTTTCCGTTCGGCGTCGCGGTCGGGATAGTTGACGTCGATCTCCATCAGGAAGCGGTCGAGTTGCGCTTCGGGCAACGGGTAGGTGCCTTCCTGTTCGATCGGGTTCTGCGTCGAGAGAACATGGAAGGGACGCGGCAGGTCGTGACGCTGGCCCGCGATGGTCACATGATATTCCTGCATCGATTGCAGGAGCGCCGACTGCGTGCGCGGGCTCGCGCGGTTGATCTCGTCGGCGAGCAGGAGCTGAGCGAAGACCGGACCCTTGATGAAGCGGAAGGCACGCTTGCCGGCGCTGCTCTCTTCCAGCACTTCCGAGCCGAGAATGTCGGAGGGCATCAGGTCGGGCGTGAACTGGATGCGGCGCGCTTCAAGGCCGAGCACGGTGCCCATCGTGTCCACGAGCTTCGTCTTGGCGAGACCCGGCACGCCGACAAGAAGCGCGTGGCCGCCCGCGAGCACGGTGATGAGCGCGTGCTCGACCACCTGCTCCTGTCCGAAGATGACGGCGCCGATCGCGGAACGCGCGGCGCGCACGCTCGCGGCCGTCGCCTCAGCGGCGCGGACGATCGCCTGATCGAGGCTTTCGAGGTTGTCCGTTTTCGCGGTCGTCATGCAGTCCTCCAAGTCCCGGGGCCGGGCGCCGGTTCCGGCCGATTCAACCGCAGTTTCATTGACACGAAACTCCGCCAGTCGGCCGCAATCAAGGCAAATCCGGTGCCGCTTATGCACCGGCTAACAAGCTAGGCTATCCTTGTATTTCAATGAGTTTTGGCCCGCCGGCTTCACGAAGCCGCGAGGCTCGCGGGCGGAATGACGCACGATGGCAATGGCAGCGAACAGACTCGAATCGCTTGCCGCCACCCTCGGAAAGCAGCGAGGGCCGGCACCGGTGCATTTGTGGGACCCGCCTTTTTGCGGCGACCTGGACATGCGCATCGCGGCGGACGGGAGCTGGCACTATCTCGGCACGCCGATCGGGCGGCCGGCCATGGTGCGGCTGTTCGCCTCCGTCCTGAAACGGGAAGGCGAGCGCTATTTCCTCGTGACGCCGGTCGAGAAAGTAGGGATCAAGGTGGATGACGCGCCGTTCCTGGCGGTCGAGATGGAAGTGCAGGGCACGGGTGCCGAGCGCGCGCTGATCTTCCGGACGAATGTGGACGACGTCGTGTGTTGCGACGCCGATCATGCATTGCGATTCGAGCCGGAGGTCGGGACGGGCGGCACCAAGCCCTATATCCATATCCGGCGCGACCTGTGGGCGCTGGTCACGCGCGCGCTGTTCTTCGATCTGGTGGCGCTCGGCGAGACGCGTACACTGGCCGGCCGCGCGATGTTCGGAGTCGCGTCGGCGGGATCGTTCTTTCCGATGGCGCCGGCGGAAGCGATGGCGGAACGATGAAGCGAAACGAAGCGTTGGGGACGCTCGCTCATCCGGAGCCGGTGCTCGATTTCGTGCGGCGCGCGCGCGAACGGCTGTCGACGGTTGCCCCCGTCACCGCTGACGGCCTGCCGCTCGGCGGCGAGCATGAGCTTTCACCCGACATCGCCGATCTCATCCGCGACACGCCGCAGGTGCCGGCCGCAGTGCTCGTGCCGGTGATCGCGCGCGAGACCCCCACTATTCTGCTGACGCAACGCGCCGCCGGACTGCCGACGCATGCGGGACAGATTTCGTTTCCGGGCGGCAAGCTCGATCCGGCGGACCCCGACCCGCTCGCGACTGCGTTGCGCGAGGCGGAAGAGGAAATCGGCCTTGCGCCCGGCTTCGCCGACCCGCTCGGCTATCTCGATCCATATCTCTCCGGCACCGGCTTCCGCGTTGTGCCGGTGGTGGCGCTCATTTCGCCTGCGTTTGAAATGACGATCAATCCGGCCGAGGTGGACGAAGCCTTCGAGGTGCCGCTGGAATTTCTCATGTCGCCCGCCAATCATTCGCGCCAATCGCGCGAGTGGAAGGGGATCATGCGCAGCTTCTATGCGATGCCATACGGTGAGCGGTACATTTGGGGAATCACCGCGGGGATTCTCCGCAAGCTTTACGAACGGCTGTACGGCTGATGGGACGCACGATCCTCACCCAGTTTTTGCTCTTCCTTGCGCCCTTCGCCGTCTATGCGGTGGTGCTCTACGCGACGCAGCGTGACGCGCGCGAGCGCGAGAACTGGCCTGCCAAGATCGTCGCATCGCTGGGAATCGCAGGCTGTGTGCTCGTGATCGCGGGGCTGCTCGTCTTCGCGCATTTCGGCGGCGCGCCGACCACCGGCGTTTATGAGCCGGCGCGGTACGAAGACGGCAAGCTCATTCCGGGCCGCATCAAATGAGCGCCGCCCACCCGCGGCTGACGCGCGAAAGCGCGCCCTGGCTGTTCGAGGGCGCGATGCCCAAATTGTTTGCGGTTCTCGACGCCGACGGCGAAGAGGCGCGCGCCGTCGGCGGCGCGGTGCGCAACGCGCTGCTCGGACTGCCTGTGCGAGAGGTCGACCTCGCGACAACGGCGACGCCGGACGTGGTGATGCGGCGTGCGACCGCCGCGGGCATGCGGGTGGTTCCGACGGGCATCGAGCACGGCACCGTCACCGTGGTCGTGAACGACAGGCCGTTTGAAGTGACGACGTTGCGCCGGGATGTCGAGACGGACGGCCGTCATGCCGTGGTGCGTTTCGGGCGCGACTGGAAGGCCGACGCCTTGCGGCGCGATTTTACGATCAACGCGATGTCGGCCGACCGCGACGGCAAGGTGTTCGATTTCGCCGGCGGCATGAAAGACATCGCGGCGCGCCGCGTGCGCTTCATCGGCAATGCCACGACGCGGATCGCGGAAGATTACCTGCGGATTCTGCGCTTCTTCCGGTTTCATGCAGCCTATAGCGACGGCGGGCTACCGGATGCGGACGGGCTGGCCGCCTGTATCGCGGCGCGCGAGCAGCTTGCCTCGCTTTCGCGCGAGCGGGTGCGCAGCGAATTGCTGAAACTCTTGCTCGCTCCGCATGCAACTCCGACGCTCGCCGTGATGTCCGAAACGGGCATCCTGATCGACGTGCTCGCGGGCGTGCCGTGGCTCGCGAGCTTCAGCAACATGGCGAAGGCCGAGGCGGACTACGATCTGGAGCCCGACGCGACGCGGCGGCTGGGGGCGCTTGCCGTGCGCGTGCGCGAGGATGCCGAACGGCTGCGCGAGCGGTTGCGACTCACGAACGACGAGACCCGCCGGCTGCGCACCATGGCCGAGCACTGGTGGCAGGTTGCGCCCGACATGGGGCCGGTGGCGCGGCGGGCGGTGCTCTACCGGATCGGTAACGACAACTATCGCGACCGCGTGCTCCTTGCGTTGTCGCGCGCGGAAGAGAAGACTGACGAAGCAGGTTGGAGCGAACTCTACGCGCTGCCGGAGGAATGGCTGGTCCCGAAATGCCCTTACACGGCGCAGCAATTTCTCGACAAGGGTGTGGAGAAGGGGCCGGCGCTCGGTTCGATCCTGGCGCGGGCGGAGACGGCGTGGGTCGAGAGTGGGTTTCCGGAAGAGTGGGACGTTCTTTACGCGATCCGCGACTGGGCGATCGAACAGGAGAAAGAGCGAGGCGGCGAGTAACGGTCGATCTCTTCCGCGCGTACAGGCGGGAAAGAGGAGAGCATCGCGATGCGGCGTTTTTGGCGTGGCCTGCTGATTTTTCTCTTCGGCGGATTGCTCGGCACGGGCTTCGGCTTCGCGCTCGGGATCTTCTTCTTTCCCTATCTCTTTCCGCCGCCGCCGGCGGTGGAGCAACTCACCGAGACCGATCGCTCTGCACTCGTGGCCAACGGCACCTTTATTCACGCCGATCCTTCCGACCCGGTGCATTACGGCAGCGGCAAGGTGAGCGTTTATGAGAAGACGGTGTTTCTGGAATCCGACTTCAAGGTCGGGCCGGGTCCGAAATATCACGTCTATCTCGTGCCGAAGGCGAATGTGCGGAAGGCCGAAGACGTGAAGGGAACGATGTTCGTCGATCTGGGACGGCTGCGCGCATTTCAGGGCAGCCAGCGCTACGCGATCCCGGCGGGCGTCGACCTCAAGCAATTTCCGAGCGTCGTCATCTGGTGCGAGGCGTTCGGCGTGCTGATCTCGCCCGCAGACCTGAAGCCGGCAAGCTGACGGCCTACGGCCACTTCACCAGCGGCGGCAGCGAGGAGAGGATCGAGTCGACGTTGCCGCCGGTCTTGAGGCCGAACATCGTGCCGCGGTCGTAGAGCAGATTGAATTCGACATAGCGTCCGCGGCGGACAAGCTGCTCGTCGCGCTCGGTTTCCGTCCACGGCTTGCCAAAGTTGCGCCGGACAAGCTCGGGATAGATTTCAAGGAACGAGAAGCCGACTTCGCGCACGAAAGCGAAGTCCTTGTCGAAATCGCCGTTGTCGTGCCAGTCGAAGAAGATGCCGCCGATGCCGCGGGGCTCGTTCCTGTGCTTCAGGAAGAAATATTCGTCGCACCACTTCCTGTATTTGTCGTAGTCGGCAACGCCGGCGTGCCGGTCGCAGGCGGCTTTCATCGCCGCATGAAAGACCACGGTATCGGGATCGTCCTGATTGCGCCGCGCGTCGAGCACCGGCGTGAGATCGGCGCCGCCGCCGAACCACGCCTTCGTCGTCACGACGTGCCGCGTGTTCATGTGGACGGCAGGGACGTGCGGGCTGCGCGGATGCACGATCAGCGAAATGCCCGAGGCCCAGAAGCGCGGGTCCTTGTCCGCGCCCGGAATCTCCTTGCGAAACTCCGGCCCGAACTCGCCATGCACGGTCGAGACATGGACGCCAGCTTTCTCGAACAGACGGCCGTGCAGCATGGCCATCTCGCCGCCGCCGGCTGGCTGGCCGGTGTGATCCTTGCGCTCCCAAGGCGTGCGCTCAAAACGGCCGGGCGCGCCGTCGTAAATTTCGGCCGGCGCGTCGTCCTCGAGGGTCTCGAGGGCCGCGCAGATGCCGTCGCGCAATTCCTCGAACCAGGCGCGTGCGCGTGCCTTGCGGCTCTCGATGTCGGCGTGCAGTCCGATTCGATGAACGGCGGGTTCAGCCATCCGGAAATCCTCCAGTCTGGCGCAGCGATTCGCCGACGACCATGGCGAGGCACACTGCGACATTCAGGGAGCGCAGGTGCTGCCGTAACGGCACCCGCACACGGAAGTCAGCGGCCGCGTGAACTGCTTCCGGCACGCCGGACGATTCGCGACCGCACAAGAGGACATCATTAGGCTTGAATCCGAAGCCGGTGTAAATCGTTTCCGCCTTGGTGCTGAGGAGAACGAGCCGGCGGCCTTCGGACCGGCGCCAGGCGTCGAAGTCGCCAAAGGTGACGTGATTCACCAGCCGCACGTGGTCGAGATAGTCCAGCCCGGCGCGTCGGAACGCGCGTTCCGTCGTCGGAAAGCTCGCCGGTCCGACGAAGTGCACTTCGATGCCGAAGCAAGCCGCAAGCCGCATGATCGTGCCGGTATTCTGAGGAATGTCGGGCTCATAAAGCGCAATCGTGAGGGACATTTTCCACCGCCGGATCCGCTGCGAAATGCCGTGACGCGCTGCAAAAGCACGCCGACGACCATAAGCCATTTGGCATGGGCACATGACGGAGTGCCGCAGCCCCCATGCTGGACAACACGGGGCAGTGATGTAATTAGATGCATTCGAAAAGGGCGCCAAACCCGCGCCGCGAGCGGCTAAGTCGAACGTTGGCCCGTCTCGCGGCGATGCGTTTTGAGAGCGTCCAATCCCGGGGTATCGGCTAAAGGGGCAAGGACCGAACCGTGGCGACGACAGCCGGCACCACTCGACGCGACTTTCTCTATATCGCCACCGGCGCCGCAGGCGCGGTGGGCGTTGCGGCGGCGATCTGGCCACTGATTCATCAGATGAATCCCGACGCTTCGGTGCTGGCGCTCGCGTCGACGGACGTCGACCTCACGCCGATCGCCGAAGGCCAGATCATCACCGTGAAGTGGCGCGGCAAGCCGGTCTTCATTTCGCACCGCTCGAAGAAGGAAATCGACGAGGCGCGTGCGGTGCCGCTCAACCAGCTTCCCGATCCGCAGCCGGATCAGGCACGGGTCAAGGAAGGCAAGGATCAGTGGCTCGTCCTCGTCGGCGTCTGCACGCATCTCGGTTGCGTGCCCCTCGGCCATCAGGGCGATTTCGACGGCTGGTTCTGCCCGTGCCACGGTTCGCATTACGACACGTCCGGCCGTATCCGCCGCGGGCCGGCGCCGTTGAATCTGCTGGTGCCGCCGTACGAATTCGTTTCCGACACGTCCATCCGGATCGGCTGAGCGGGGCAAAGCTCGATGCACGGACACGGTACCTACATTCCAGAGAACAAGGCGCTCGCCTGGTTCGAGCGCCGCCTTCCTGTGCTCGGCCTGCTCAAATCCTCGTTCGTCGACTATCCGACGCCGCGCAACCTGAACTACTGGTGGACGTTCGGCGGAATCCTGACAGTCGTCCTGATGGTGCAGATCGTGACCGGCATCGTGCTGGTGATGCATTACACGCCGACGTCAGCCGATGCGTTCGACTCCGTCGAGCATATCATGCGCAACGTCAATTACGGTTGGCTCTTGCGCTACATCCACGCCAACGGCGCGTCGATGTTCTTCCTCGCGGTCTATGTCCACATCTTCCGCGGTCTCTATTACGGGTCGTACAAGGAGCCGCGCGAGGTCCTGTGGATTCTCGGCGTGATCCTGTTCCTGCTGATGATGGCGACGGCCTTCATGGGCTACGTGCTCCCGTGGGGCCAGATGAGCTTCTGGGCGGCGACGGTCATCACCAACCTGTTCTCGGCGCTGCCCTTCGTCGGCGAGCCGATCGTGACCTGGCTGTGGGGCGGCTACTCGGTCGATGAGCCGACGCTGAAGCGCTTCTTCTCGCTGCACTACCTGCTGCCGTTCGTGCTCTTCGGCGTCGTGCTGCTGCACATCTGGGCGCTGCACGTTGTCGGCCAGAACAATCCGGCCGGCATCGACGTGAAGTCGAACAAGGACACGGTGGCCTTCACGCCCTACGCCACGATCAAAGACAGTTTCGCGATGATCGTGTTTTTCATCCTGTTCGCTTGGCTCGTGTTCTACGTCCCGAACTATCTCGGCCACTCGGACAACTACATCCCGGCCAATCCGCTCCAGACGCCGCCGCATATCGTGCCCGAATGGTACTTCCTGCCGTTCTACGCGATCCTGCGCGCCATCCCGTCGAAACTCGGCGGCGTCATCGCGATGTTCGGCTCGATCGTCGTGCTGGTGTTCGTGCCGTGGCTCGACACGTCGAAGGTGCGTTCGGCGCGTTATCGGCCGCTCTACAAGCAGTTCTTCTGGATCCTGCTCGTGGTCTGCATCGGCCTCGGCTATCTCGGCGCCAAGCCGGCGGAAGGCATCTACGTCATCGCCGCGCGCATCCTGACCGCCTACTACTTCCTCCACTTCCTCGTCATCCTGCCGCTGCTCGGCTTCATCGAGAAGCCGAAGCCGCTGCCGTCCTCGATCGCGGAATCGGTGCTCAAAGGCAAAGAGTCCGATCCGATGCCGGCCAAGGGGTGAGACGGTGAAATCGATGCGTCTTCTCTCCGCCGCCCTTATCAGCGCCGCTCTTCTCGGCACCACCGGCCCCGCGTTCGCGGCCGAGGCGGGTCCGAAGCCGGAGCGCCTGAACTGGTCGTTCGCCGGACCGTTCGGCCATTTCGATCGCG
>JAICQA010000146.1 GCA_025929595.1 Xanthobacteraceae bacterium | reverse complement strand
TTCGACCCTGCTGCCTCGACGGCATTTGGAATGCAGATGATCCGGCACGTCGTCGCGCAAGCCAGCGGCAGACTGCATCCGTCCTCCCAGGCCGGCGGGGCCACGGTGACTGTCCATCTGCCGATCGACCGCAGCGCGCCTTCCCACACCTCTTGACTATTTCGTTCTACGATTATATTCCTATGCGATTCCACCTCACCAGAGGGGCGTCTTCCGGAGACGTTCGGTCGGCGGAGCGGGATGCGGCGACCACGCACGTCGGGTTTATCCGACTTGCGTTTTTTTAGCCGATCTCGGGCAAGCCCGAGATCGGATGGGTCCGGCCTAACGTGCGCAGGGCACTCGGGGAGCCCGGGACCCCGCCCTACGGTCCCTCGATTTTGATTGAGGGTCGGATCCTCGATCCCAGGCCGGATCGAATTGCAATCGACCCGTCCCTTGGGGCCGTGCGCGAGGAGCTAGCCGGTTTCGCACATACGCAAGGCGTCCGCGCCTGATCGACCCTGACTCAGCTGTCGTCCGGGCCTTTCGAGTTCTCACCGGTCACGGCGAAATCTTCGGACTTCGCGCCGAAGGCTGCATGGTCAAATCCTTCAGCCGTCAGCCCGCGCCTCAATAATTCTCGCACAGCGGACGCCCGACTCGGCATGCGGGCGCGAAAGCGAAAATCATCCAACAGCGTCAGTTCGTCGGGCGTCAGCATGAGCTGAAGCCGCTCGCCGCGTTTGTCAGTAGCCATGGTCAATCTCATGCAGGGCCGATGTTACTCACATTGAGCAAAGGTGTGCATCGCTACAATTTACGTCATTTGAGAAAGTTCCGCCAATGACGCATCCGTGAGAACGGGCGTGACTCGCTGCAACAACTCATTTAACTAATTGATTTTATTGAATATTTTTCTGTTTAGCTCTTGCCGCAGACCTTCCCGTGTGGAAAGCTGTTGCAATGAAACAACAGAAAACGACCACCAAGCTCGCTCCGCTCGCTCCCATTTCCTGCTCAAACTGTCGAAACCTGTCCCGGCTGGTGGGCCTGGAGCCGGCATTCGGTGGCGAAAATCGCGCCGATCTCTGCACCTATGAATGCCAGTCGTGTGGTGCGGTACAGACGCGCATCTTTTTGCGAAGCGCGGGACGAAGCGGAAACGCTTCGCTCAATGGAAACGGTCACGACACAGGCCTCGTCTGTACTTTGTCGTCGGAGCCGTCGACCTAAGCGCGCTGCGCGCGCGGCGCACATCCTCGCAGTGAGGGCCTGTCGATCGCTCAGGCCAGTCCCGCGGCAATCTGCATCCTGGATGGAACTGAAACCGCTGGAGGCGGTTAGCGCAATTCGGGGGGAAAGCGGCGACGCCCGCAGGTAATATCGTAAGAACGGATATCGGAAATCCGGATGGCGGGGAAACACCAGATCCAATCCCTCAGCAACGCACGGCGGCTCCAGCTGCTCATCGATGCCGTCGTCGACTATGCCATCTACCTGATGGACCTCGACGGCAAGGTGTTGAGCTGGAATTCCGGCGCCCGGCGCCTCAAAGGTTACGAGCCCGACGAGATCATCGGCCAGTCCTTCACCCGCTTCTACACCCCCGAGGACCGCGAACGGGGCGTGCCGCAGCGCGCGCTGAAGACCGCCGCCGCCGAAGGCCGCTACGAAACCGAGGGCTGGCGCGTACGCAAGGACGGCAGCCGCTTCTGGGCGCTCGTCGTCATCGACGCGGTCTATGGCGAAGACGGCGAGATCATCGGCTTCGCCAAGGTCACGCGCGACCTGACGGAGCGGCAGATCGCACAGCAGCACCTGCTGGAAAGCGAGCGCCGCTACCGCCGCCTGATCGAAGCGGTCGTCGACTACGCCATCTTCCAGCTCGACCCGCAGGGCATCGTCACGAGCTGGAATCCGGGCGCGCAACGCATTAAGGGATACCGCGCGGACGAAATCATCGGGCGGCACTTCAGCGTCTTCTACACGGAGGAAGACCGCGCTGCCGGCATGCCTGAACAGGTGCTCCGGACCGCCGCCGATCGCGGCAAATACGAAGCCGAAGCCTGGCGTGTGCGCAAGAACGGCAACAAGTTCTTCGCCTCGGTCCTCGTCGATCCGATTCACGACGAAACGGGCGAACTGATTGGCTTCGCCAAAGTGACGCGCGACATCACCGAGCGGCTCGAAGCGCGCGAAGCGCTGAAGAGCGCGCAGGAGCAGCTGGCGCTCTCGCAGAAAATGGAAGCGGTCGGGCAGCTCAGCGGGGGCATCGCGCACGACTTCAACAATCTGATGATGATCGTGCAGGGCAATCTCGAATCGGCGCAGCGGAATTTGCGGAAGCTGGAGGGCGATCACTTAAACCTGAACCGCTCGATCAACAACGCCATGCGCGGCGCGCAACGTGCTTCCGCGCTCACGAGCCGCCTCCTCGCCTTTTCCCGCCGCCAACCGCTCGACCCGAAGCCCACCGACGTCAACCGCTTTCTCACCGGCGCCGCCGACTTTCTTCAGCGCTCGCTTGGAGAAACGATCGGCATCGAGGTCGTCGGCTCGGCCGGCCTGTGGCAGATCGACGTGGACGCCAACCATCTCGAGGCGGCGCTGGTCAATCTCGCGATCAACGCGCGCGATGCCATGCCGAACGGCGGCAAGGTCACCCTCGAGGCGTCGAACGTTTTTCTCGATGAGGAGTACGCCCGTGCAAATCCAGAAATCGTCGTCGGCCAATATGTCGTGATCTGCGTCGCGGACACCGGCGACGGCATGCCGCCGGAAGTCTTGAGCCGGGCCTTCGAGCCGTTCTTCACCACGAAGGAGCCGGGCCAGGGCACGGGTCTTGGCCTCAGCCAGGTCTATGGCTTCGTCAAGCAGTCCAACGGCCACGTGAAGATCTACAGCGAGCGCGGACAGGGCACGACCGTGAAGCTTTATTTCCCGCGTCTCGCATCGTCCACCGCTGACGACGAGGACGTGGAGCAGGAGCCATCCGCGCAGGGCGAACAGGGCGAGACGATCCTGCTGGTGGAAGACGACAAGGACCTGCGGGACTATCTGGCCGAGCTACTGCGCGAGCTGAAATATCACGTGCTCACCGCGGCCGATGCCGAGGGCGCGCTCCAGATCGCGCAGCGCGAGAAGGTTCGGATCGATCTCCTGCTCACGGACATCATCATGCCGGGCATGAACGGCCGCGAGCTCGCGCGCAAGCTGAAGGAGCTGCGCCAGGGCACCCCGATCCTGTTCATGACCGGATACTCGCGCAACGCGATCGTTCACCACGGCCGCCTCGACCAGGGGGTGGACGTATTGCAAAAGCCGGTTTCGCAATCCGACCTCGCCGCCCGCGTGCGCGCGGCGCTGGACCGCCGCCGCGAGAGCTGAACTAGTACATCGCTTGGCAGCGTGGCCGGAACTCTTCCCCGGTCGCTTTCGTTATCGGGGATGAGGATTCAACCGATGCGCCCCGGCCGCCGATCGATTGTCACGGGAATGGCCTGCATCTTGGTGTGCATGACGGCAGCGCCTTTGGCGACGCCAATCGCCCAAGCCGAAGTGTCGTTGGCGCAGATCACCGGGCCAAAGCCGACGGTCGATCTGACGATGGACGACAAGCACGTCATCAAGGAATTTACGCAGGATGCTCCGGACGTGCCGAAGAAGCCCGGGCAGGCCGAGCTGACCATCGGCGCAAAGCTCCCGGCTGACTTTCCCTTGCAGCCGTTTCCGGACGAAGCGGCCAAAAAGGTTCCGGAAATCAAGGCGCACCAGTTCTTCGCTCAGGATGACAAGATTTTCGTCGTGGATCCCACGCGGACCATCGCGGAGATCATTCCTCGGGACAAGCGATAGCGTTCGATGGCCGCATCAGGTCTGCGAATGTGTCTTCACGCCGGGCGAAGCCCATTCGCGCGGCGACGTCCGCCGGCTTCTCGACTATTTCTGCTTGAACATGTCGCCCAGGCACGCGCCGACGCGGCGCAGACCGATCTTGGCAGCCTTTCGCGCGCAGTCGTTGCCGTATGTCTTTCCGTCACAGCCGCAGACCGGGTTGTAATCCATCGTGCACATGGTCGGGACTTTGATGCACGTCCCCGCGATCGGCCCGCCGCACAGGCCCGGCAGCGGCTCGCACCACAGGCCCTTGGCGCACTGCGCACCCGTGACGCCGCCGCACGCCTGGCCTTCCTTCGCCGCGATCTGCGCCGTGGCGAAACTGGCGAAGCTTAAAACGAGACCGAGCACGAGCGCGGCCGCAACCAGCATTCGACTTGTCATCGAAGCCCCCTGATTGGACCTGCTGTGCATGTTGCACGAGCCCTGCGCGCTTTCCAAGCAAGGGCTACCGGCTGCGCGCCTGCCATTTCGCGGGCAGCGACTCGCTCCAACCGCCTGACACTGTTCGCGAATAAAAATTCTTCGGGTTCTTTTTCCCCGTCGATTCCCGGCCTTATATTCGGCGCGTCCCGTTCATCGAGGGCGTCTTCCGGAGACGTTCGGCTGACGGAACGGGATGCGGCGCCTGCGCGCACGGACTAACGTGGTCCGTGCTCCCGGGTGGCTCCGGGGACTCCGCCCGGCCCCCATTACGAGGGGTCTGCGAGGAGCTCGCTGGACTTGGCAGGGTGAAGGCGGCGAGACCCCGCCGGATCAGGGCGTGAAGAGCGCCTGCCCGAGTCGAGGAAGCGCGGCCCCGGGGTTGGCGATGAAGCCGTCAGGCTTCCCGCGAGAACGCCGCGATGGGGCGTCGAGAGGTGAGCGCGTTCCGCTGAACGCGCCTCACGCCTCTCAGGCGTGAAGAGACAAGAGCGCCTCTCGGCGCTCCATCCCCTCATTCATTTGAGGGGAAGCCTGCCGAAACCTCGGGCGCCAACGCGCCGCGAGAATGCGGCGGCTGTTTGAAATTCGGAAACAAAACCGCACGGACGACTGGATGCGCGGGTCCTCAGGC
This sequence comes from Xanthobacteraceae bacterium, assembly GCA_025929595.1. GTDB lineage: Bacteria > Pseudomonadota > Alphaproteobacteria > Rhizobiales > Xanthobacteraceae > JAUSIF01. The sequence continues at coordinate 1,898 of JAICQA010000146.1, read as the reverse complement.
GCGAAGACGGCGCCTCGCGCCTTTCGCCCGCGCATGAGGGAGAGAGGGGAGACCGGAACCCGCAACCCCTCGCCTCGCATCGCCGCGCAGGCGGCCTATATTTGCTATTTGCGGAGACACCAGGATCGCGGAGGAAGCCATGTGCCGCAATATCAAGACCCTGTTCAATTTCGAGCCGCCGGCGAGCGGCGACGAGATCCGGGCCTCGGCGCTCCAGTTCGTCCGCAAGCTCTCGGGCTTCACGCATCCCTCGCGCGCCAACGAGGAGGCGTTCAACCGCGCGGTCGATGAGGTTGCTAGCGCCGCGCATCGGCTCTTGCATTCGCTCGAGACCTCGGCGCCGCCGAAAGACCGCGAAGTCGAAGCCGAAAAGGCCCGCGCGCGGGCGCGCGAGCGGTTTGCCTGACATACTTGGCGAGAACGTCAGACATGGAAGATCGTGTTATTCTGGAAGCCCGACCAGTGAGGGGGCATGCGGTCCGCGCTTAATTCTTGCCCGTCTCCTTGCCCATGTCAGGCTTCGCCGGTTCGACCATAGTCTTGTCTGAACCTTCGGGAGCGGACTGCATGCCGGGCGGACTTTGACCCTGCGGGCTTTCGGGGGGCGCGCCGCCCGACTCGGTCTTGATCGGACCGGTCCATCCCTGCGGTTGCTTCACGCCCTTGTCTTCAGGGTTCACGGTGCGCCCGGTGCTATGCTCCGAAGCGGACGTTGACTTGTCGTCCGGCTGTGCCTGCCCCCAGGCGCTTCCGCTCAGGAGAATGAGAGCCGCTATCAGTGCAAGACGCATGGCTGTCCTCGAATGGCCCCATGAGACAACCGCAGGAATGCCATTCGGTTCCACAAGCATGGAAGGCGCGAAGACGTAGAAAGCCGTCGAAATTAATTCTCCGGCTCGGTCGTGAAGAAGAGCGGATAGCCCTTCTCCTTGCCGAGCTCCGTCGCCTCCTTGGCCTTGGTCTCGGCGACGTCGCGCGTATAGACCGCGATCACGCAGGCGCCCTTTTGGTGCGCGGTCAGCATCACATGATTGGCGTGCTCGGCGTTCATGCGGAAGACGGCTTTCAGCACCTGCACCACGAATTCGCGCGGCGTGAAGTCGTCGTTCAGCAGGATCACCTTGTAGAGCGGCGGGCGCGCGGTCTTGGGCCTAGTCTTCGTGCGCGGCTTTACGACGGTGTCGGGCATGACAGGAAATTAGCACGCCGCCGCGGCGGGATTGAGATCCCTCAAATCGTTATCAGGCGATCAATCTTCCGCTAAGGACTCACCGCCTAGCCTGGCCGGATGGTGGATTTCTCCTACCGCAGGCCAGACGGACCGTGGGATTCGAAGCCGCGCTGGAGCTTGCGTGTCGAACTGCGCACCCTCAGCCGTGTCGTCGGCTTTCTCGCGCTCGTGGCGTTCATCGCCGTGGCAACGATCAACTATGACCGCTGGTCGCGCTCGGCGGCGGCGGTGCCGGAAAAGCCATCGAGCGTAGTCCCTCATTCCCTCCTGACGCGCTTCAGCGCCGTCGACGGCGACTCGCTCCGCAGGGGCAACGAAGACTTCCGTCTTGTCGGCATCGACGCGCCGGAGCTTTCACAACGCTGCTTGCAGGACGGTCGCGAATGGGCTTGCGGGCGCGCGGCGCATGAGCGGCTCAAGCAGCTCGTCGCGCGCGGCGACGTGCAATGCGCCGCCCAAGGCCGCGACCGTTATGGCCGCACGCTCGCGCGCTGCTCGGCGGGCGGCACCGACATCGGCGAGACGCTGGTGCATGAAGGGCTCGCCGTCGACTTCATGCAGGGCGGTTACGCGCGGCAGGAGCGCGACGCCCGGATCGCCCGGCGCGGAATCTGGACGGGCGAATTCGACCTGCCGCAGGAGCATCGCCGGGGTTCACCGCCACGCG
>JAICQA010000297.1 GCA_025929595.1 Xanthobacteraceae bacterium | reverse complement strand
CGAGCTGCACTTCGCGCGTCTGCAGGTCGCCCGGCACATGATGCCCGACCAGCGCGTAGCCCATGAAGAAGATCAGGATGATCACGAGCGGCGAACCGACCGTGCGCCGCAGGCCTTCAATCGTCAGCAGGAAGAAGATCGTCGAAGTGACGAGGCCCTTGAGCGGCGCCTCGAACAGCCGCATCGAAAGGTCGTGAAAGTCGAAGGCGACGTACCAACCGGTCACGAAGCCCGCGAGGGCGAGAACGGCGTCGTACCAGGGCAGCGGCCCGCGTTCGCCGCCGCGCGCGGGGTAATGCAGAAAGACGAGCGCGAGCGCCGTGCCGAAGGTGGCGGCGAGGAACTGCTCGGGGATGAAGAGGATCCCTGCCATCCGATAGAGATCGGCGGCCCAGAACAAGGCCGCGAGCGCGATCCCGCTGGCGAGAATCGGCCGCAGGATGCGCACCGCCGGCGAAACCGGCAGTGCGCTCTTTTCATCGGTGGTGATGCTCACGATGGCCCCGGTTTTTCGTCCGAGTCTGGATGCCGGTTACTTACCCTTCCAGATTCCGGCTTCCTTGTAGAACTTGATCGCGCCCGGATGATATTCGAGCCGGTCGTGCGGCACCGCCATGCCCGCCTGCGTGAAGGCATTGAACGACGGATGACCGGCAACCATCGCCGCCTTGTTGGCATGCGCCGTCTTGACCATCTTGTAGACGAGGTCGTCCTTCGCGTCCTTGTTGGTCAGCACGACGATGTAATATTGCATGAGGTTCGTCGGGCCGATGACGCCGGCGAGATGTGGCGCCGGTTGTTGCGGCGCGACGTGATACTCGTGCCGAACGGCCTGCATCCTTTTGACCGCCTCGGGCGAGGGGTCCATGTTCAGGAAGCGCACGCCGCCCTCGATCGAAGCGTGGGCTTCGGCGACCTTCGGTCCGCCGACGGCGAACATGAAGGCGTCCGACTTGCCGGCCTTGAAGTCGTCGGCCGCACGCAGGAGATCGGTCGTCGGCACCGGATCGACGTCCTTGAGGCTCAATCCGGCATTGCCGAGCAGCCCGTCCCAGAGCGCGATGCCCTGGCGGAAGCCGGTCCACTCGGTCCCGACGCGCTTGCCCTTCATGTCGGCCACCGTTTTGATGTCCGACTTGTTGCGCACGATGATCCCGACCTTGAACGGGAATACCGTGAAGGCGACGCGCAGGTCCTTCATCGCCTTGCCTTTGTATTCGTTGGTGCCGTTGAACGAGTCGCCGGCTTCCTCATTGCTCGTGTAAGCGAATTCCGCCTGTTTGTTTTGCACGGCGGCGATGATGGCGGCCGGCGAATTGAAGGTGATCAGGCGCATCTGCAGGTCGGAATTTTCCTGCACGGCTTTCGCAATGGCAGCCGCCTGCACATTGTTGATGGCGCCCGGCGGCAGGGTAGAGATGGCGACGGTTTGCGCATTGGCCTGCTGCGCGGCCGAGACGATCAGCAAAGCTGAGACGGCGCAAATTGCGCCCTTGGTGATTGCTTTGAGCACGGCGTTCCTCCCGCTGGTTTTCGATTGTTGGATGGGCCGGTCTTCGGGCCGGCCTCGATCGCGCGTGGGCATCGTAAATTACTGGATCGTATGCGCCAAGGACCGTCTGCCGATCCCACCCAGTGGGCAGCGCAATCGCCGGTCTGCCGATTGCTGTCCATCGCACGGGCGAGCCGCTAGAACGGGCGCACCGCACAGGTTGCAGGGAGATCGACGTGAACCGGGCCGAACTCTTCGATGTGCGTGATTACGTTGCCTTCATCACAGGCGCTGCGAGCGGGCTTGGATTGGCCTACGCGGAGGTCATGGCGGCGAACGGTGCCCGCGTCACGCTCGCGGACTCCGATGCCCCCGCGCTTGAGAAAGTCCTGACGCGGCTGCGCGCGGCCGGAATGAGCGTGGAAGGCGAGGTTCTCGACGTCGCGGACAGCGCCGCATTGAGGACTGCAATCGACAAGACTGCCGATGGCAATGGGCGCTTGGATGCCGTGTTTGCCAATGTCGGGATCAGTTCCGGCCCGGGCTTCGAAGTCGCGGAGAGCGGCCGTATTGAAGCGCTCGATCCGGACATGCTTCAGCGCGTGATCGACATTAATCTGAAGGCATCACTCTACACGATCAAATTCGCTGCGCCGCACATGAAGAAGCGGCGGAGTGGCAGCATTGTCGTCACGACCTCCATCGCCGGCATCAAGGCGGAGTCGGTCGTCGGCTATCCATACATCGCGACCAAGGCCGCGATGACGAATGTCGTCCGCCAGGCGGCGGTCGAACTCGCGCCCCACAATATCCGCGTCAATGCCATCGCGCCGGGGCCGTTTTATACGAACATCCGTGGCGGCGTGATGTTCAACGACCCCGACATTGTAAAGCGGTTCGAGGCGATGGTGCCGATGGGGCGATGCGGTCAGACCGACGAGATCAAGGGACTGGCGCTGCTGCTTGCGTCGCCCGCGGGCAGCTACATCACCGGCACCGTCATTCCCATCGACGGCGGCACGACGGCGAGATAGCGCACAAAACAAAAGCCCGGCGCGGGAACGCGCCGGGCTTTAATGATCGAATTGCAGTTCGCTTACTTCAGGTACTCGTCGGTGTAGAGGCCCTTGAAATCTTTGAGGGCGTCCTTCGGGTCGAGGAGCTTCGCGACCAGACTCACCTGCTGCGAGTTATGGAGCATCTTGTCGTTGACGCGGATGTCCTTGGCGTGTGCGAGCTGCGTCGGGCCCCAGGCGGCTTTCAGGAGTTCCGGGTCCATCTTCGCGAAGCGCTTTTTCAGCACCTCGTCGAACACCTTCTGCGGCTGCTCCTGGACCATCTTGGCCGCTGCCGCGAAAGCGCGGGCCATACGCGCGCACATCTCGCGGTTCTTCTCGCACGTCTCCGGCACCGTGTAGACGAGCGCGTAGGCGAACGGCATCAGTTCCTGCGCGTCGGTCACGGAACTCCGGACCATCACGGCCTTGCCCGAGACGGTCGCCGCCGTGGTGAACGGCATCGATGTCGTGTAGCCGTCGATCGCCTTGTTCTCCATGGCCGGCAGCATGGCCGGGGGGTCCATGGGCGCGATGCGAACGTCATTCTCGACGTCGAGACCGGCCGACGCGACGACGTAGCGTTCCCATGCGTGCACGATGCTGCCTACGCCCTGGATGCCGATGGTCAGGCCCTTCAGGCGCTTGGCGCGCTCCATGGCGGGCATCTTCTCGGTGATGCCGACGCGGTCGGCAACGTCCTTGCGCAGCACCATTTCGACCATCATGCGGTCGATCATGTTGGCGACGGCGAAGAAGCGCTGGCCCTTGGAGGCCGCGCGCAGATACACCGGGCCGGTGCCGACCGTGAAATGGGCGCTGCCCGCGATCACGGCGTTCGGCGAGGCGACGCCGACGAGGTTACGCACGGAGACATTCAGGCCTTCCTTCTTGAAGAAGCCCATGTCTTCCGCGACGAATGCAGTGGTGAAGGTGAGCGTTTGCGCCGGAAGTGCGAGGATGACATCGATATCCTGGCTCTTGGCAGCGCCGGGTACGAGCGCAGTGGCAACGCCGAGAGCGG
>JAICQA010000383.1 GCA_025929595.1 Xanthobacteraceae bacterium | reverse complement strand
ACCGGCGGCATGGCGCAGGATTTCGTCGAGGCCGGCGCCGAGCCGTGCAAGTTCGGGCGGCAGGTCGAGCATTTCGCCGAACCGGCTGTTCCAGCAGATGAGCTGGAGATCCTTGTCGAACACCGCGATGCCTTCCTGCACGTGGTCGATGGCGCTTTGCAGGATTTCGCGGTTGTATTGGATCGCTGCCGATGCGTCGTCGAGGAGTTTGAGAGCGGCCTGCGGCGATACCGTCCCCTTGCGCAGCAGCAGCGACAGCACGAGCCGCGACGATGCGGCGCCGATCGCCGAAGCGAGCACGTGCTCCGCGTAGCGCAGCAGGTGCATGTCCGCTTCCTGCCGCGGATCGAGTTTCACGCGCCGCATCTGGGCGAAGTTTTCGAAAGAGCGCCGCGTGCGCTCCTCGCCGAGATAGCGTGCGACGGTGGTGGTAAGCTCCTCCACGGTGACGGCCGAGCGCCACAGCCGGAAGCTGGGCACAATCGGCACCCGGTCCGCCCCGACGAAGACATTTGCCTGTAACCGTTCGATCGGCGTGGCTTTGGTAAACAGCGACACCGCAACGAAGGCGAGGATGTTGAGCCCGAGGCTCCACAGCACGCCGTGGGTGAGAGGTGCGGCTTCCACGCCGAACAGCGCCTGCGGCCGCAAGTTCGCGACGCCGAACAGTCCCGCATCGAGGATGGTGCGGTCGATCAGGTCCGCTGCAACGAAGCTCGGCAGCAACAACGTGTAGGCCCACACCGTCACACCGATCGCAAGACCCGCGATGGCGCCGCGCGCGGTTGCGTGCCGCCAGAACAGTCCGCCAAGGAAGGCCGGGCCGAACTGCGCGACGGCCGCGAAGGACAGGAGGCCGATCTGCGCAAGCTGCGCTTCGCCGGCGAGGTGATAGTAAAGATAGGCCAGCAGCAGGATGCAGAAGATCGAGAAGCGCCGGGCGCTCAAAAGCGTGTTGGCTCGAGTCGCGGTTCCGCCCCGCCGCCGCAGCATGAACGGCACGACGAGGTCGTTTGAGATCATGATCGCGACCGCGACGCTCTCGACGATGACCATGGCGGTGGCGGCGGACAAACCGCCGACGAACGCGAGCAGTGCCAGCCAGTTGTATTCCGCGGCCATCGGCAGCGCGAGCACGAACATGTCGCTGTTGACCGACCCGTCGCGGAACAGGACGAGACCCGCGATGGCGATCGGCACCACGAACAGATTGATGAGCACAAGGTAGAGCGGGAAAAGCCACACCGCGCGGCGCAGTTCGTCCTCGCCGTTGTTCTCGACCACCATCACATGGAACTGGCGCGGCAGCAGGATGACCGCGAGCAGCGACAGCACCGTCATGGTGATCCATGCCGCCGGATCGATGTCGGTGGTGAAGATTGGCAGGATATCGCCGTAGGAATCCGCACGTCGGATCAGGTCGAGCGGGCCGTCGAACAGCGTGAACAGCACGAAGAAGCCGACCGCCATGAACGCGACGAGCTTGACGAGCGACTCCGTCGCGACCGCGAGCATCAGGCCTTCCTGATGTTCGGTCGCGTCGCTGTGGCGCGTGCCGAACAGGACCGCGAAGATGGCCATGGTCACGGCGACGAGGAGCGCGAGATCGCCGAACATCGGCGCCGCGACGGCCGGCGCCTGCTGGCCGAGCATGGAAAGGAGTGAAGCCGACACCGCCTTGAGCTGGAGCGCGATATAGGGAACGGCGCCGACAACCGCGACCAGCGTGACGATCGCCGCCACGGCCTGGTTCTTGCCGTAGCGCGCCGCGATGAAGTCGGCGATCGACGTGATGTTCTGCGCCTTCGCCAGACGCACGATCTTCAGGACGATCGGGAAGCCGACGACCATCATCAGCACCGGGCCGATATAGATGGTCAGGAAATTGTAACCCTGCTGCGAAGCGAGGCCGACCGATCCGAAGAACGTCCAGGAGGTGCAATAAACCGCAAGCGAAAGCGGATAGATCCAGGTCCGGCTCCTGCGCTCGCCCGCGCCGGGCCGCCTGCGGTCGCCGAAGCTCGCCACGGCGAAGAGAAAGCCGATATAGGCAAGCGCAATGCAGACGACGACCCAGCCTTGCAGCATGCTCACACCTGGGCCACTCTGAATAACCGGGCCGCGATCTCCTGATTGACGTTAGGGGACCACAGCCCGATTTTCTTGTCCATCCGGGCGGTTAGCCCGCAACTGGAGCCTGCGGAAGCGCATGCGTTTGCTCGACTGGTTCCGCGGTTCGCCGCCCATTGTCGACCGCAACTCACTCGCCGACTTCATGGACACGCGCGCCGCCTTTCTCGTCCAAAAGGGCATCTTCGACTATGTGCGCGGCCGCTCCGGCCCGTACTTCTCGTTCATCATCAACGAGGCCGAGTTCAAGGCCAGTCTTGAGGAGTCGCGCTGGAAGAGCTATCCGCACTCGCTCTCCGTTTTGACCGAACTCGTGCATTCGATTCTGGTGCCGCGAACGGGGCATCCGGCGGCGCTTGCCGCCGCATTGTGCGACGTCGCACTCGATGT
>JAICQA010000218.1 GCA_025929595.1 Xanthobacteraceae bacterium | reverse complement strand
TGGAGCCGGTGGCGCTCCAGCGCAGCGCCGCCTGATTGCGCTGCGGCTACTCAGCAGCAATTTGACTTGAAACGCTGGGAAACTTAGGTCTTCAACACCGGAGTCGTGGCCGAGAGGCTGAAGGCGGCGGTTTGCTAAACCGTTATACGGCCAAAAGCCGTATCGAGGGTTCGAATCCCTCCGACTCCGCCAGTCTAAAAGCCCGATAAATCATTGTAATTGCACCGAATTCGGCGCGGATGTCAGGTGGGACGATCCACGCCAATACTGCGGGGAAGTGGCGTCGCTCAGATGGGGGTGCGCTCAGCCGCCACCGTCATCAGGCCGTGTCCCACCGGTGCCGGATTCGACCGCGCGTGCGTCCTGCTTGCTCCACAAATGCTCCTCCTTGCAGGCGGGGCACATCATGCGCGCGACAATGTTCGGAATTTGATCCATGGTGTCAGAGGGAATTTCGACGCCCGTGAATACCTCCCGTCCGGTCGTCGGACAGATAATCATCAATCTTGACATCATGCCCGCTGCGGACGCGAACGCGTCCTCCCTTGCACGGCAAAATCCTATCGTGGCGGAACATATTCCGGTTTGAAAAGTTTGTTCGTTTCGTACTGACGAGAATGTTGCTCCGGCGCGGAATTCGGATTGAGTGCCACCGCTGCCGAAGAGAATCGAGTGCGATTCAATGCGGCGGCTGGAAAGAGGGAAGTTTGTTTCCGTCCGCCGTAGACATGCACCGCAATCGCATTCTCGCCAGTCTGCCGCCGGTGGACCAGCGGATGCTTGTCGAGCATCTCGAGCCGCGGCCTCTTCGCTTCCGCCAGCGCGTTGAGCCGGCAGGCCGGAAGATCCGCAACATTTATTTTATCGAGCAAGGCATGGCGTCGGTCATCACGATCGCCGGCGGCGCCGACCGCCGGCAGACCGAAGTCGGCATCATCGGCTTTGAAGGCATGACGGGAATGGCGGCGATTCTAGGAGCAGATCGCACGCCACACGAGACGATCATGCAGATTGGCGGAAAGGGTCTTTGCATCACGGTCGAACGGCTGCGGGCGCTGATGGTGCAGAGCAAGACATTGTCGCACGCATTGTATCGCTACGCGTATGTATTCGGCATTCAGTGCGGGCAGACGCTACTTGCAAACACTTTGGGGACGGTCGAGGAGCGGTTGGCACGCTGGCTGTTGATGTCGCAAGACCGTCTCGACCGGAGCGAGATTAGGCTAACGCATGAATTTCTTGCCTTGATGCTCGGTGTGCGGCGGCCGGGCGTAACGATTGCGTTGCACCGGCTTGAAGAACTGAGACTCGTGACGTCGAGGCGCGGCGTGACGGAAGTTCTCGATCGGGAAGGATTGCGGAAATACGTCAAGGGACTCTATGGCGTGCCCGAGGCGGAATATGAACGGCTGTTTCGCAAGAGCGTTGCCAGCACGGCGTGATTAGGCGATCTGACGTTCTGCCGATCTGGGCAGACGCTCGCCGTCCTTTCGCAACCGCTATGCGGGCCGCGTATTTTGACGTCGTCCAAGCAAGATTTGAAGGCAGGGCGCCGCCTCGTCTATGATTTGCGGCCCGGAAGGTCTCCGGGCCGGTACGCGTTCATGTCCTTCTACTCCATGCAGTATGGACCAGCGACTTGGAGCGTTGCGCCGGTAATTCCTTCGGCTACACGCAATCTGGTCCTCGTTCACCGGCCTGGCGCAATCGATATCGCGGACCTGCAGTGCATCCGTGAGCTGGTCCATGAACGCGCGCCGGACATCGAGGTCTTCATCGCCCATTCGCGTTCGCCATGCTCGGTGACCGCCCGGCAGGCGGCAAGGCGTCCGTCTCTCGTCTTCTCGCCGGCGTCTTTCAGAAAGTTCGTCCCGCGCGGAGGCAAGGTCTACCGACCGATATCGATAGGCAAACTTGAACAGGCGCGCCGATTGCAGGCGGCGGGTATTGCCGTTCCGGAAACGATTGCGTTCGACTCGCAGACCGTGCTCGATCCCGCGCGTTGGGGACCGCTTACTGTTGTAAAGCCGGATCGTTCCGGCTCCGGCAAGGACGTCGAGGTATGGCGCACGCGCGAGCTTCACGGCAAACGTCCGCTGTGGCCGGAGAACGACCATCGGCGTGACAAGGCGATGGTCGCGCAGAAATTTATCGATACCGGACGGCATCCCGCCAAGTATCGGCTGCTCGCGCTGTTCGGGCGGCCGATTTATTGCGAGAAGCAAGCCTCGATCGAGCCATCGCCGGCTTTCGACTTCGAGGGTACTGGGGCAATCGGCGGTCTGGTCACGACGTCGGCGTCGTCGGAGGCGACGGCGGGCACCCGGCGTAACACGGTTTGCAATGACGAGGATGTGCTCAGCCTCGCTCCGCCGGTTGCGTCGATCTTTCCCGAAGCGGCGGCGCTTGGGCTCGACATTCTGCGAGAGGCGTCAAGCGGCAAACTCTACATTCTCGAGATCAATTGCGAGGGGTTCGCCTGGCATCTGTCCTCGTGGCTCGGCAAGATCGCGCAGCGGCGGCAGAACATCAATCGTTACGCGCAGTTTGACGCGCTTTCGGTCGTCGCCAATGCGCTCATCGAAAAGACGCGGGCTGAGGCGGAATGACGCGAAACCGCTACGTCTTGTTCGGCGTCGACTCCAGCTTTTCGGCCGATGTTTGCGAGACCTTGCGCCGGCTTGGCTGCTCGGCGGCGGCGGGCGTCCTGACCGGCCCGCCGGAATGGGACATGCAGGGCATCGAGGTGCTTTGTGAGGAAGGAGATATCGGTTCGCCACTGCTCGCCCTACCGGTGGTGGTGCCTTGGGTGACGCCGAGCCGCCACATCGATCGTGCGGAGCGGGCGAAACGGGCGGGATTTTCGAGTTTCCCGTCGCTCGTAGATCCGGCCGCCGTGGTCGCATCGAATGTCCGGCTCGGGCAGGGGGTCTTTATCAACGCCGGCGCGGTCATAGGGGCCGGCGTGACGATCGGCGATCATGCAGTGATCAATCGCGCCGTGTCGATCGGCCATCACTGCAAGATCGCGGAATTTTCCTCGTTCGGCCCAGGAGCGGTGGTCGCTTCGAAATGCGATATACAGCGCGCGGTCTTTGTCGGTGCCGGGGCGGTTGTCGGTCCGGACGTCACGATCGGCAGCGGAAGCACGCTGGCGGTCGGGTCGGTTGTGACGCGCGATGTGACCGCGGGCGTCACGGTTGCCGGCAATCCGGCTCGCTTGGTGCCACGGCGAAAGGGCTAACCGCGGCGGAGCCGTTTGCGGCGGAAGTCGCGCAGGATTTCGCGCGCGGCGTTGTGGCCGGGGGCGCCGGTCACCCCGCCGCCGGGATGGGTGCCGGCGCCGCACATGTAAAGACCGGCGATCGGTGCACGGTAGTCGGCATGGCCGAGCAGGGGCCGCGCGGAGAAAAGCTGCGCCGGCTCGAGCGTGCCGTGAAAGATGTCGCCGCCGACAAGGCCGAATGTTCGTTCGAGGTCGAGCGGCGACATGATCTGCCGGCCGAGGACCGACCGCTTGAAGTTCGGCGCGTAGCGATTGACCGTCTCGATCATCAGGTCCGCGACTTGTTCTCGCTTGTCGTCCCAGCTTGCGCCGTCGGGCAATTCCGGCGCCACGTGCTGACAGAACAGGCTCGCGACGTGCCGGCCCTCCGGTGCGAGCGTGTCGTCCAGCGCGGATGAGATGACGATTTCGACCACCGGCTTCTTCGACCAGCCGTCGGTGCGGGCGTCGAAATAGGCCTGCTCCATGTAGCGCAGGCTGGGCGCGATGATGATGCCTGCCGTGTGGTGCTCGGCAAGCTCACTGCCAGGCAGGCAGGAGAAGTCCGGCAACTCCGCGAGCGCAACATTCATGCGGAAGGTGCCGGAGCCGTTGCGGTAACGCTCCATACCGGCGCGAAAATCCGCAGGCAAGGCGTCGGCAGCGACGAGTTTCTCGAACAGTAATTTTGGATTGAGATTCGAGATGACGGCGGACGCGCGGAATTTTTCGCCGCTCTCGGTGACCGCGGCAACGGCGCGGCCGTTTTCGACCCGCACCTCGCGCACCGGACTCGACAGGCGGATGTCGGCGCCCGCTTCCGCCGCCGACTTTGCCATTGCCTGCGTGATCGCGCCCATGCCGCCGATGGCGTGGCCCCAGACGCCTTTCCGCCCGTTCACTTCGCCGAAGCAATGGTGCAGCAGCACATAGGCGGAACCGAGCGTGTAGGGGCTCGCGTAGTTGCCGACGATGCCGTCAAAGCCATAGGCCGCCTTGATCGGATCGCTTTCGAACCAGGAGTCGAGATAGTCGCCGGCCGAACGCGCAAAGAGGTCAAGCAGCTCGCGCCGCTGCGCCATGTCGAGCGAGCGCAGCCGGTTGCCAATGCGCGCGGATTTCAGCAGCTCGCCAATGGCTGCGAGTGGCGCGCCCGCAACGACATTGGGCGGCGTTTCCAGAACGAGCGCGCGCAGCACATCGGCGACGGCTTCGAGCCGCGAGCCATATTCGTCCAGCCGTTCGGCGTCGCGGTTGGAGAATTTGGCGACTTGGCTCTTTGTCTTGCCGGCGCCGACCTTGAGATAGCGGCCGTCGTCGAGCGGGAGAAAGTTGGACAAACGCCGCTCGACCACTCGCAAGCCATGATGTGCGAGATCGAGATCGCGGATCACCTTCGGATTCAGAAGCGATACGGTGTAGGCCGCAACGGAGTTGCGGAATCCCGGATGAAACTCCTCGGTGACCGCCGCGCCCCCGACCACCCCGCGGCGCTCGAGCACCACGACCTTGAGCCCGGCCTTCGCCAGATAGGCCGCGCAGACCAGGCCGTTATGGCCGCCGCCGATCATGACCGCATCGTGCATTCCGCAACTCCACCGCCGTCCTATAGCAAGCGGGGAGGGCGGCTGCCTAACCGCCGCCGTCAGCCGATCATCCGCTCCGGGATCATGAGCGCAATCTGCGGGAACAGGATCAGTAGGATCAGGC
>JAICQA010000071.1 GCA_025929595.1 Xanthobacteraceae bacterium | reverse complement strand
TCCGTTGGTGAGCTATTTCACGCCGGAAGACGCCTACGCCGGAATCTATGCCGGCCACATCGAGTCGCTCGCCAACGGCGTGACAACCATGTTCGACTACAACACCTGCATCCATACGCCGGAGCACGCCGACGCGGCGATCCAGGCGATCAAGGACGCCGGCATCCGCGGCTTCATGGGCTACGACTTCCGCGGCAAGAGTCCGAACTCCAAGCCGCCGCTCGGCCCGTCCGACGCCCGATTCCCCGATGTGAAGCGGCTGCGCGGCAACATCTCCAACGGGTCGCGCGATCTCGTTCGGCTTGCCACCTGTCTCAGCGAGATTTCACCCGAGAACGTCGATGCAGCGATGCGCGAGATCGAATTCTCGCGCGATCTGGGCTGCATCATGTCGTGGCATTGCAACAAGGCGGGTGAGATCGAGGCGATCGCCACCCGCAGTCTGCTCAAGAACGATCTCGTGCCGGCGCACGGCAATTACACCACCGACAAGGACCTCGAACTGCTTGCCGGGGTCGGCGGGTTTCTGACTTCGCAGACTGAAGCCGAAACCTATGCCGGCCGGCGTTCGATGAGCATGATCGCGCGCGGGCATCGCCTGGGCGTTCGTATTGCGATCGGCGTGGACGTGCCGGTGATCGGCAATCTGGGTCTCCTGCCGCAGATGCGTCTGCTGCATTTCCTCCAGCGCTATATGGACGGAGTCATCGAACGTCACGAAGCGCAGGTCCCCGTCACGCGCCGTCCGGGCGTGCCGACCCTCCATCCTCGCGACATCCTGGAGATTGCGACCATCAACGGCGCGGCGGCGCTCGGCATCGGCGATGTGGCCGGCCAGATCGCGCCCGGTTTCGAGGCCGATATCGTGCTGCTCGATGGCCGCAACTTCGGTATCGCCGAAGGCGATCCCGCCGGTCACATCGTGCTCAACAGCTCGCCGGGCGACGTCGATACCGTGATGGTAGCCGGCAAGTTCCGCAAGCGCGGCGGCAAGATGGTGGGCGTTGATCTCGGCAAGATGCTCGCGGCGCGCGTCGCCGCCCGCGACCGCGTCTACAAGGCCGCGGGCGAAGTGCCCGGCGGACTGCACAAAACTTACTGGGCGTGGGGGGCAGGCGACTGACGACTGCTCGTCGAGAAAAGACGCAATCACCAAATTGAATCGGATCACCGCGCCGCGATGCGGCGGGTGTCGCGGGACTCGGACTGCTCGAAGGCGGCCAGCAAGCCGCGGCGGATCGCGGCCTGACGCTGCGGCGACTCGATCTTGGCGCCGGTGAGGTCGGTCACATAGAAGACGTCGATCACGCGCTCGCCGAAGGTCGCGACATGGGCCGAGGCGATGTTCAAGTTCAGCCGCGAGATCGTGTTGGTGAGATTATAGAGCAGGCCGGGCCGGTCGAGGCCGACCACTTCGATCACGGTGTGGCGGTCCGACCAGGCGTTGTGAACGTTGACCTCCGGCTCGATGGCGAAGGCCGCGTGACGCGCCTTGGGCGGCTTTTTCGCGACCACGTCCGGCAGGCGCGTCTCGCCTTTCAGCGTCTTCTCGATCTGCTCCGCGATGCGGGCCGCACGGCGCAGTTCGTCGTCCTCGCGGTCGAACTCGCGGCCGATCGAGATCGTGTCGAGCGCAAGGCCGTCGGTGGTGGTGAAGATCTGCGCGTCGACGATGTTGCCGCCGGCCAACGCACAGGCGCCCGCGATCACCGACAGGAGCCGCGGATGGTCGGGCGCGAGGATCGTGAGCTCCGTGACGGCGCGCGTTTCGTCGACGCGCGCCGACGTCGAGAGCGTCTGGCCGGAGCGTTCCGCCTCGCGGATGAAATTCGCGTGCTCGATCTTGCGATCGAGGTCGACCTTGAGCCAATAGGGCGGATAGTGGCGTGTGATGTAGCGGTCGAGCGCCGCGGCGTCCCAGCCGCTCATTTCAGCGCGGAATTCGCTCTGGGCCATTTCGACGCGGCGCGTGCGGTTCACTTCGGAGAAGCCGCCCGTCAGCACCGGCTCCGTCTCGTAATAAAGCGTCCGCAACAACTGCGCCTTCCAGCCGTTCCAGACGCCGGGGCCGACCGCTGCGATGTCGGCCGTTGTCAGGATCAGGAGGAGCTTGAGACGCTCGAGGCTCTGCACCTTTTGCGCAAAGTCTTCGATCGTCTTGCGGTCGCCGAGATCGCGCGACTGCGCGATCATGCTCATGGTCAGATGCTCCTGCACCAGCCAGGCGACGGTTTCGGTCTCCGCCGCGCTCAGACCGATGCGCGGGCCGAAGCGGCGCGCGACCTTCGCGCCCGCGGTCGAGTGGTCCTCCGGCCGGCCCTTGGCGATGTCATGCAGGAAGAGCGCGATATAGAGCAGGTCGCGGTTTTTGATGCCGCGCATGAGTTCGCTGGCGAGCGGATATTCGGGATTACCGCCCTTTTCGATCTCGGCGAGGACGCCGATGCAGCGGAGCAGGTGCTCGTCCACCGTATAGTGGTGATAAAGATTGAACTGCATCATCGCGACGACGCGACCGAACTCCGGCACGAAGCGGCCCAGCACGCCGGTCTCGTTCATGCGGCGCAGGACGACGGCCGGCGCGTTTTTTGAGGTGAGGATTTCGCGGAAGACCGCGTTCGCTTCCTTGTCCTCGCGCAAATCCGCGTCGATCAGACCGAGCGAGCGGCGCGCGAGCTTGAGCGCGTCGGGATGCAATTCGAGATCGAGCTCGTCAGCGATGCGAAAAAGGCGGATCAGATTGACCGGGTCGTTCTCGAACGCATCCTCATCCGCGACATTAACGCGGTCGTGGTCGATGAAGAAATCCGGATAGTCCTTGATCGGCCGGCGCTTGCGGCGGGTGAAGGTCGCGACCATGCGCGTGAGACGGGGGACGGGCTTGCCTACCTGCTCCTCGAGCGCGGCGCAGAAAATGCCGGTGAGATCGCCGACATCCTTGGCGACGAGGAAGTAGTGCTTCATGAAGCGCTCGACGTCCTGCATGCCGGGATGCTCGGTATAGCCGAGACGTGCGGCCATCTCGCGTTGCAGGTCGAATGAAAGCCGCTCCTCCGCGCGGCCGGCGACGAAATGCAGGTGGCAGCGCACGGCCCACAAAAAATCCTCGGAGCGGCGGAAGGTGGCGGCTTCAGCCTTGGTGAAGACTCCCTTGTCCACGAGCTCGGATGTTTCGCGCACGCGGTAGACGTATTTCGCGATCCAGAACAGCGTGTGCAGGTCGCGCAGGCCGCCCTTGCCGTCCTTCACATTCGGCTCGACGAGATAGCGCGATTCACCGGAACGCTTGTGACGATCCTCGCGCTCGGCGAGCTTGGCGGCGATGAACCCCGAGGACGTGCCGTGCACGACCTCGGTGTCGAAGCGCTGTGCCAGCTCCTCGGTGAGCTGCGCGTCACCGACGATGTGGCGCGCTTCGAGGATCGTCGTGCGGATGGTCATGTCGGCGCGCGCCTGGCGGATGCATTCATCCACCGAGCGTGTGGCGTGGCCGACCTTCAGGCCCATGTCCCAGAGCGGATAAAGAATGGCTTCCGCGACGCTCTCGCCCCAGGCGGTCTGCTTGTAGGGAAGCAAAAAGAGGAGGTCGATGTCGGAGCCCGGCGCGAGCATGCCGCGGCCGTATCCGCCGACCGCGATCACCGCCATGCGCTCGCTCGAGGACGGATTGTCGGAACGATAGAGACTGCCGGTCGCGATCTCGTAAAGCAGCGAGATGATCGTATCCATGAGCGCCGACAGGCCCTCGGCACATTCGCGGCCCGAGCCGCCCGCGCGCAGGCGCTCTTCGGCGCGCTCGCGGCCTTCGGTGAGCGCGGTCTTGAGGCGGGCGGCGAGAGCGACACGCAGGGCCGCTTCGTCGGCATCGTGCTTTTTCGCCGTGGCCGCGAGGTCGGCGCGGATCGCGGCGGCATCGATCAGCGCCGCGGACGCTTGCGGTTGCGGCCGGCGGCGGGACGGGGACGGCGACATGCTTGAGAACCTTGTTCCGCTTCGATTAGCCGATTGCGCGCGGGGAGTCATATCAGTCCGTCATCCCGGCCGAGCGTCCGCAGGACGCGAGAGCTGGATCGTCCAGAGATCGACTGAGGACGGTCCCGGCTCTCGCTTCGCTCGGCCGGGGCGACAATATTACGTCTTACATTTGTTATTTATCTCTATTGACAATCAATCTCTGTATGAACGACAAATTACACACGGGAAACGAGGTGTTTTCCGCATGCCGATTTCGGCGGCCGCCGGCCGCCAGTGGAGTGCTCCGATGATTGCCAATCGCCGTCTTCTTCTCGCCTCGCTCGGCGCCGCCGCGCTCGCCACTTTCGCCGCCCCCGCCCTTGCGCAATCCAAGCTCAGCGAGCTGCGCGTGGACTGGGCGACCTACAATCCGGTTTCGATCATCCTCAAGAGCCAGGGCCTGCTCGAAAAGGAATTCGCGAAGGACGGCACGAAAGTGCGCTGGGTGCAGACGCTCGGCTCCAACAAGGCGCTTGAATTCCTCAATGCCGGCTCGATCGATTTCGGCTCCTCGGCCGGGGCGGCGGCGCTGGTCGCGAAGATCAACGGCAACCCGATCAAGTCGATCTATGTCTATTCGCGGCCGGAGTGGACCGCGCTCGTCACGCGCAAAGACACCGGCATCAAGAAGGTGTCGGACCTGAAGGGCAAGTCGGTGGCGGTCACGCGCGGCACCGACCCGCACATCTTCCTGATGCGTGCGCTCGCCGAAGCGAAGCTCACCGACAAGGACGTGCGCTTCGTGCTGTTGCAGCATCCGGACGGACGCACGGCGCTCATCCGCGGCGACGTGGACGCCTGGGCGGGACTCGACCCGATGATGGCCGCCGCCGAGATCGACGAAGGCGCGGTGCTGTTCTATCGCAAACCCGAAGCGAATACCTGGGGCATCCTGAACGTGCGTGAGGAATTCGCGAAGGAGCATCCCGACGCTGTCGCCCGCGTGCTGAAGGTCTATGAGCAGGCGCGCAAGTGGTCGCTCGCCAATCCGAAGGAAGTGGCCAAGGCGCTCGCCGCGGCCGCAAAGATCCCCGAAGCAGTCGCCGACAAGCAACTCAAGGAGCGCACCGAACTCACGCATAGCGCGATCGGCAAGCCGCAATATGACTCGATCCTCGCGGCGGGCATCGCGCTGCAGGACGCGGGCGTGGTCGCGAAGGATGTCGACGTGAAGAAGACGCTCGACGATCTGATCGACACCCGTTTCAACGCCTCGCTCACGAATTGACGCTGATGCTTACGCCGCTCGTCCCCGCGAAAGCGGGGACCCAGCAGAGCCAGAGCTGGATTCCCGCTTGCGCGGGGATGAGCGGCTTCCCCATGCGCGCCGCTCGCCTGCTTTCCTCCGGGTGGCGGACATGACCGCGATCGAGCGCTTTGATAATCTTGGCGAAGCGCGCGATAGTCGGATCGTGTCCGCCACCCACCCGATCATTGAGAAGAAGTCGAAGCGCACGGCGGAGCGTTTCCTGCTCGGGCTCGCGCTACCGCTGCTGCTCGGCATCGGCTGGGAGCTCGCCGTGCGCGCCGGATGGGCCGAAGGCCGGCTCATGCCGCCGCCATCCCGCATCTTCCTGACGCTCTATTCGCTCGCCGTCACCGGCGAGCTCTGGATTCATATCGGCGCCACGCTCGCCCGCGTCGGGGCGGGCTTTGCGCTCGGCGTGATCGCCGGCACGCTGGTCGGCGCGCTCGCCGGCGCGTCGCGTCTCTCTCGCGAGATCCTGGACCCGTCGTTGCAGGGACTGCGCTCGGTGCCGTCGATCGCGTGGGTGCCGCTCTTTATTCTCTGGCTCGGCATCTTCGAGGAATCGAAGATCGCGCTGATCGCCGTCGGATGCTTCTTTCCGATCTATCTGGGCGTCCTCGCGGCCATCCAGTCGGTCGACCGCAAGACGGTCGAGGTCGGACGCGTGTTCCGGCTGACAACGCCGCAGCTCGTGCGGCGAATTCTCCTTCCCGCGATCCTGCCGGCCTATGTCGTGGCGCTACGGCAGGGGCTTGGCCTCGGCTGGATGTTCGTCGTGGCCGCCGAATTCATGGGTGCGTCCGAAGGACTCGGTTATCTCCTCATCGACGGCCAGCAGCTCGGCAAGCCGGACCAGATCATCGCGGCCATCGTCACCTTTGCGATCCTTGGCAAGATCACCGACGGGCTGATCGCGTCGTCGTCCGCGCCGTTCCTCACCTGGCAAGACGCCTACGCGCCGAAGCATTGAGGCCGCGATGCTCTATGTAGAGTCCGCCGACAAGACCTATCCGAACGGCACGCGCGCGCTCGCGGGCCTCAACCTCGAAGTGGAGGAAGGCGAGATCGTCGCCGTCGTCGGCGGCTCGGGTTGCGGCAAGAGCACATTCCTGCGGCTTGCCGCCGGGCTCGACCAGCCCACGCGCGGACGCATCCGGCTCGACGGCGAAACGATCACCAGGCCTAACCCGCTCGTCGGCATCATCTTCCAGGAGCCGCGGCTCTTGCCGTGGCTCACGGTCGAGCAGAACGTCGGCTTCGGCCTTGCCGACCGGCCGCGCGCCGAGCGCGAGCGGCTGGTGCGCGAAGTGCTGGAGCGTGTGGGCCTGCAAAATTATGCGCATTGCTGGCCGCGCGAGCTCTCGGGCGGGCAGGCGCAACGCGTGGCGATTGCCCGCGCGCTCGCGCCACACCCCAAGGTGCTGCTGCTCGACGAGCCGTTCTCCGCGCTCGACGCCTTCACGCGCGCGAGCCTGCACGAACACCT
Source organism: Xanthobacteraceae bacterium (assembly GCA_025929595.1). Classification (GTDB taxonomy): domain Bacteria; phylum Pseudomonadota; class Alphaproteobacteria; order Rhizobiales; family Xanthobacteraceae; genus JAUSIF01. The sequence continues at coordinate 3,272 of JAICQA010000071.1, read as the reverse complement.
GCTGAGCCTGTGGCATGCGTTCAGGCCGACGCTCGTGCTGGTGACGCATGACGTGGAGGAAGCGTCGGTATTGGCCGACCGCGTACTCGTGATGCAGCCCAATCCGGGCCGGATCGCCGCCACCATCGACGTCGACCTCGCCCGGCCACGCGACCGTTACGGCACCGAGATCGAAGCCATGAAGCGGCGTGTGCTATGGGCGCTCGACAAGAGCCTGCGGCGCGAGAGCGGCGAAGCCCTTTCGCCCGCCGCCGCGATCTGACATAGACTGCCCCTTCATTTCGACCCACGAGGACATCATGGACGCGAATGCGTTGCGCGAATTGCAGGCGCCGCTCAAGGACCGCTACCGCAAGGAGCCCGAGGCGGCCGTCATCACCTTGAAGGCCAAAGGCTCCCTCGACGAAGGAATTTCCTGCAAGGTCGAGACCGGGCGGCAGATCGCGCTCGCGGGCCTGCATCCGGCGACCGGCGGCTCGGGCCATGAATTGTGCTCCGGCGACATGCTGCTCGAGGCGCTCGTCGCCTGTTCGGGCGTCACGCTGCGCGCGGTCTCGACCGCGATCGGCGTCGACGTAAAGAACGGCCGCGTGGAAGCGGAAGGCGATCTTGATTTCAAGGGAACGCTTGGCGTCGACAAGGAGGCGCCGGTCGGATTCAAATCGATCCGCCTCAAATTCCTGCTCGACACCGACGCGCCGCAGGACAAGATCGACCAGCTCATCAAGCTGACCGAGCGCTATTGCGTCGTGCTGCAGACGATCCGCAACTCGGTGACGGCCAGCACCGAGGTGGTGCGTGATTAATCGCTCATTCCCGCGCAAGCCGGAATTCAGACTGGGTCCCCGCTTTCGCGGGGACGAGCGGTAGAATGCGATACTCGGGAGCATGACGAAATCTTTCTTCCGGGTAGTCGCTATCGTATTTTTAACAATGACGGCCGCCTCGGCCGAAGTGCTGCCGGGCAAGGAAGGCAATCTCGCCGAATTCCTGCCGCCGAAGCGGGGTGAGCGCGTCTGCTTCGCTCGCAGCTATGACGCCGCGCATCTGGCGAAGCATCCGAAGCAAACGGTGTCTTCGATCAAATTTTCACTCGCCTACTTCCGGCACGATCCCGACGAGTACCGGAAGGACGGGCAACGCAACTACTATTTCAAGCTCGAAGTGCGCCAGCGCAAACGGCCGAACAAGACGCTCTCGGTCGTCGGCGATTGCTTCCCGGGCAACGGCGTCATCCATTGCGGCGTCGAGTGCGACGGCGGCGGCATTCAGGTGAAGTGGCGCGACAAGCCGAAATCGATCCTGATCGATCTCGCGGCGACCGGCCGCATCCGGCTCGACAATTGCGGCGGCGAGGAAAACAGCGTCGAACTGACGCCGGGCGCCGACGACAACACATTCCTGCTCACCCGCACGAGCGAAGCCGCCTGTCCGATTTACGATAAGTGGTGATCCTCACGAAAGCGGGGACCCACGAACACAAACGCGGACAACGGTGTCATGGGCCCCGGCTCTCGCCTTGCTTCGCTCGGCTCGGCCGGGACGACAGTTACGGTTTGTCCTTGCTAACTGCCTTCAGCTTGTAGAGCGCATCCAACGCCTCCTTCGGCGTGAGCGCATCGGGGTCGAGCTCGGAGAGCGCGGCGCGCAACGGATCGGCTTGCGGGGCGGCGGCGCGCGCCGCTGAAAACAGCGGCAGGTCGTCGAGCATCTTGCGCACGGGCGCGGCGCGGTCGGAGGCTTCCAGCTCGGCGAGCACCACGCGCGCACGCTCGACCACGGCGGGCGGCAGGCCCGCAAGCTTCGCAACCTGCACGCCGTAGGAACGGTCGGCAACGCCGGCCGCCACTTCATGCAGAAAGACGACGTCGCCCTTGTGCTCCTTCACCCGCACCGTCGTGTTCACGAGCCGCTTCAGTCGCGCGGAGAGCGCCGTCAGTTCGTGAAAATGCGTCGCGAACAGGGCGCGGCAGCCATTCTTCTCATGCAGATATTCGAGCGTCGCCCACGCAATCGAGAGACCGTCGAAGGTCGCGGTGCCGCGGCCGATTTCGTCCAGGATCACGAGCGAGCGCGCGGTCGCCTGATTGAGAATGGCGGCGGTTTCGACCATCTCGACCATGAAGGTCGAACGCCCGCGCGCGAGGTCGTCGGCGGCGCCCACGCGCGAAAAGAGCCGGTCAACGACGCCGATATGCGCGCGGCGGGCGGGCACGTAACCGCCCATCTGGGCGAGGATCGCGATCAGCGCGTTCTGCCGCAGGAAGGTCGACTTGCCGGCCATATTCGGGCCGGTGACGAGCCAGACGCGGCCGGCTTCGGCGCCTTCCGGCGCCGACAGATCGGCATCATTCGGGACGAACGGCCCGCCGTCGCGGCGAAGCGACTCTTCCACCACCGGATGGCGGCCGCCTTCCACCACAAAAGCGAGCGAGCGGTCGACCACGGGGCGCGACCAGCTCTCGCTCTCGGCCAAGGCCGCGAGCGAAGCCGCCACATCGATTCGGGCCAGCGCGTCGGCGACCGCTTCGAGCGGCCGGGCGCTCGCGAGCACCGCCGCCGCGAGCCGCTCGAAGATCGCGAGTTCGATGGACAACGCGCGGTCGCCGGCGGACGCGATGCGGCCCTCGATCTCGCCGAGCTCCGTCGTCGCGAAGCGCATGGCGCCGGCCATGGTCTGTCGGTGAATGAAGGTGGCGCGGAAATCGGGACCGAGCAGCTTTTCGCCATGCGCCGCGGGCACCTCGATGAAGTAACCCAGGACATTGTTGTATTTGATCTTGAGCGCGCGCACCGCCGTCTCGTCGGCGTAGCGGGCCTGAAGACCCGCGATCACCTGGCGGGAGTCGTCGCGCAACTTCAGCGCGGCATCGAGTTCACCGTCATAGCCCGCACGCGTGAAACCGCCGTCGGCCTTCGAGAGCGGCAGATTGTCGGCGAGCGCATCGGCGAGTGCGGCGCGCAGCTCGGGATCGACGGCGGCAAGCGCCTTCGCACATTCCGAGAGTTCGACGGGCGGCCCGGCATCTTTCAGCGTGGCGGCGACCGCCTGCGCGCAGTCGAGCGCGTCGCGCACCGCCGCGAGATCGCGCGGCCCGCCGCGGCCGAGGGACACCCGCGCCAGCGCGCGTGAAAGGTCCGGCGCGGATTCGAGCGCGGTGCGCAGCTTCGCGCGATGCGCGGCGTCATCGAGCAGAAACTTCACCGCGTCGAGCCGGGCGTTGATCGCATCAGGATCGGTCAAAGGGCTCGCGAGGCGCGACGCGAGCAGG
>JAICQA010000201.1 GCA_025929595.1 Xanthobacteraceae bacterium | reverse complement strand
TCGTGGCGGAGGCAGGCGAGCCGAGCGTCGAGCCGGTGTAGATCACCGCCCAGATCACGAACAGCGGCGACAGCAGCCAGAACAGCAGCCAACCGATGCCGAAGGTGATCAGGCCGAACACGGCAATGAACACCGCGAGAAAGACGATGGGGCCGAGCACGATGACCGCGTCGATCAGGAAGGCGATGATGCGGCGGGACAGGACGCCTTCGAAGAACTCCGGATTGCGGGCCGGATCAAAGGCGTGGCCGGGATATTCACCGGCAGGCGGGGAGAGGTTGGTCATTCGCGCGCTCCTTGGCGCAAGAAGATGTGGTGGCGGCGTTCCGCTTTCAAGTCAGATGGGCTCAAAGCCGCCGGCACCCGTGTCAATACGTTCAACGGCATAACCTTCGGCCTTGAGCGCCCGTTCAATGGACATGGCGTGTGCTCGATCGCGCGTCTCCACGGTTACATCGAGACGGGCGCCGCGGGCCGGCATGTCGAGGAAGAGACGGCGATGGTGTACTTCGAGAATGTTGGCGCCGAGCTTGCCGAGCAGTGACGAGATGAGGCCGAGCATGCCGGGGCGATCCTGAATCGCGATGCGGTAGCTGACAATGCGATCGTCGCGCTCCAGTTCGCGCACCATGATCGAAGCCGCGACGCGCGGGTCGATATTGCCGCCGCACAGGACGAGGCCGACGCGCCTGCCCTTGAAGCGGGCGGGCTCGGCGAGGACGGCCGCGAGTCCGGCGGCGCCCGCGCCTTCAGCCATTGTCTTCTGGAGCGTCAGGAAGGTGTTCACGGCGCGCTCGAGCGCCGCCTCATCCGCGAGCAGGATCTCGCTGACGAGCTTCTTCACTGTCGGCAATGTCAGCTTGCCGACATTCTTGACGGCGATGCCTTCCGCGATGGTCGTGCCGCCGACAGGGCGCTGCTTGCCCTGGACGGCGTTGGCCATCGAGGGATAGAGCAACGCTTCGACGCCGATGATTTCGATGTTCGGCTTGAGCGCCTTCGCCGCCGTCGCAATGCCCGAGATCAGTCCGCCGCCGCCGATCGGCACGACGAGAACGTCGAGGTCGGGGGCGTCTTCGAGCAACTCAAGTCCGATGGTGCCTTGGCCGGCGATGACTTTCTCGTCGTCATAGGGGTGCACCAGCACGAGGCCGTCGTCGGCGACAAAACGCATCGCGCGTTCTTCCGCGTCACTGACGGACTCGCCATGCAATACGACGCGCGCGCCATGTCCTTCGGTCGCGGCGACCTTCACGTAAGGCGTCGGTTCCGGCATCACGATCGTGGACGCGATGCCCATGCGGGTCGCGTGGTACGCGACAGCCTGGGCATGATTGCCGGCGGACATCGCCACGACTCCACGCCTCTTCTCGGCGTCGGTGAGGCTCGCGAGCTTGTTGATCGCGCCGCGCTCCTTGAAGCTGCCGGTGGCCTGCAAGTTCTCGTATTTGACGCAGATGTCGGCGCCGGTGAGCGTCGAAAGGCGCGACGAGGGCAAACAGGGTGTGCGCAGGGTGCTGCTGGCGATGACGCGCCGTGCGGCCTCAATGTCGGCGAGGGTGACGGCCATCAGTGTTCGCGGGCGAGCTTCTCGGCGGCGCGCGGCGCGAAATAGGTGAGGATCGCGTCGGCACCGGCGCGCTTGAAGGCGAGCAGGCTCTCCATCATCGCCTTGTCGCCGTCGATCCAGCCGTTCTTCGCGGCGGCTTCGATCATCGCGTACTCGCCCGACACCTGATAGACGAGCGTCGGCAGGCCGAAGGCCTCCTTCACGCGCCACAGGATGTCGAGATAGGGCAGGCCCGGTTTCACCATCAGCATGTCGGCACCTTCCTCGACGTCGAGCGCGGCCTCGCGGAGCGCCTCGTCGCCGTTCGCCGGGTCCATCTGGTAGGTGCGCTTGTCGCCGACGAGCGTGGCGTTCGAGCCGACGGCATCGCGAAACGGGCCGTAGAAGCAGGACGCATATTTGGCGGCGTAGGAAAGGATCTGCGTCTCGACATGGCCGTTCGCATCGAGCGCCTTGCGGATCGCACCGACCCGGCCGTCCATCATGTCGGAGGGCGCGACAACATCGACGCCCGCATTGGCGAGAACGAGCGCCTGCTCGACCAAGACGGCGACGGTCTCGTCATTCAGGATTTTGCCGTCTTCCAGCAGACCGTCATGGCCATGGCTCGTGTAGGGATCGAGTGCCACGTCGGCGGCAAGGCCGAGATCGGGAAACTCGCGCTTGATCGTGGTGAGCGCGCGGCAGACGAGATTGTTGGGGTTCAGCGCTTCGCTGCCATTGGCGTCACGCAAAGCCGGGTCGGTGTTCGGAAAGAGAGCGAGCGCGGGAATCTTCAGCTTCATCGCCTGTTCGGCGGCGCGCAGGGACTCGTCCACCGAGTAGCGCTCGACGCCGGGCATTGAGGCGACAGCTTCGCGCTTGCGCTCGCCGTCGCAAAGGAAGATGGGCCAGACAAGATCGTCGGTGGTCAGGACGTTTTCGGCGACGAGCTTGCGCGACCAGGCGGCCTTGCGGTTGCGGCGCGGGCGCGTCGTGAGGTCGAGGCGCGCGGCGTCGTTCCGCGCCGAGGCGGGCTGGATGCGTTCGACTTTGGCTTTGCCGATGAGCGGCATGGCTGGTCCGGTTGCTAACAATACAATTTAACGCTGTTACGTTGGTTTTGCGAGCCTAGGCGGCGCCTCGCTTTTCGGGCGCAGTTAACGCGGTAAGCGCCGCTCGTTCGGCGTCGAACATGAAGTCGCGGCGGATCGGAACGGTGTCGCGCGTTTTTGCCAGCAACAACTGGAAGATCATGTGCGAGCCGTGCAGGAATTCGAGCTCGACGGCGGCGAGATAGAACTCCCACATGCGGCAGAAGCGTTCGTCGTAGATTTCCTTTGCCTTGTCGCGGTTCTTCTCGAAGCGCTCGCGCCAGTGCCGGATCGTGTAGGTGTAGTGCAGGCGCAGGATTTCCATATCGCCGGTCCAAAGACCGCAGCGCTCGACGGCTGCGAATACCTCGGACAGCGCCGGCACATAAGCGCCGGGGAAAATGTATTTGCGGATGAAGGGGCCGGTGGTGCCGGGCGGCGTATTGCGGCCGATGCAATGGATGAAGGCGTAACCGTCGTCCTTCAACAGATCGCGCACCTTGCCGAAATATTCGTCGAAATGTCCGATGCCGACATGCTCCATCATGCCGACGGAGACGACGCGGTCGAACTTGCCTTCGAGATTGCGATAGTCGATCTCGATGAAATCCACGAGATGTTCGAGGTTCTGCTCCTTCGCGCGCTCGCGGCAGACACGGAGCTGCTCGGGGGAGACGTTGATCGCCGTGACATGCGCGCCGGTGGATTTTGCAATGTGCAACGCGAAACCGCCCCAGCCGCAGCCGATCTCGGCGACGGTCATGCCGGGCTTCAGGCCGAGCTTGGTTGTCGCGTGAATGAGCTTCTGGATTTGTGCCTGTTCGAGCGTGTCGTTGTCGGGATCCTGGAAGTAGGCGCAGGAATATTGCATGTCGCGATCGAGGAAGAGGCGATAGACCTCGGTCGAGACGTCGTAATGCGCGCGCGCATTCTTGGCGGCCTGGCCGACGGGGTTGGCCTGATGCCAGCGCCGCACTGCGCGCCAGAACCGGCGCAGCAGGCGTTGCGAACCGTGGCCGGCGAGGCCCGAACGGTTGACCGAAAAGAGCATGATGAAGTCGCGCACCGTCGAGCCGTCCTCGAAGGTGAGCGTACCGTCCATATAGGCTTCGGCGGCGTAAAGCTCCGGATTGAGGAAGAGCTTGCGCTCAAGCTCCTTATTGTGGAGGCGGGCGGTGACGGCGGGGCCGGGGCCTGCGCCGCCAAAGACATGCATGAGGCCCGAGGAGTCGTAGAGCCGAAGGGTGCCGTTCCGGATGAACTTCTTCAGCAGATTGGAGAGCAATCGCACGGGCGGCTCCAAAGGTCCGATTTCGATTTCCCGGTATCAACACCGTCCGGCCGAGCGGGGCAAGCGGCGGCACTCTCGCGGCGATAATTCGCCCGAGGGCTCGGCCGGCGGCCCTCACTTTCGTGAGGGGGATGGAGCGCCGGTCGGCGCTACATCATTTGTCGTTCGGCGTCCCTTGCGAGACGCCGCGCCTTCCGGCGCTCCATCGCAGCGTTTCTTCGGTCCGGGCCGCGCTTTCGCGGGCCTTTCGGCCCTTTGCGTCAGCCACGCTCCTGGCAGGCGGTCCTAGTGCCGCCGGGCGGAGCCCCGTGACCGCCCGGTGCCGTGCTTGCGAGGCACGACAGCGGGCGCCGCATCCTGTTCCACTCAGACGACGCCTCGCGAGAGCGCCCCTCGTGAACAGGACGAATATGTATATATTCCTACGACCGGAAAAGTCAAGCCGAAAAATCGGGGCTGTAGGCGGCTGTTTGCGTGGACGACGAGGCCCGGATATGTCGAGGGCGGGAGCAAGCGGGATGGACTTCGAACTAACCGAGGAGCAGCGCGCCTTTCGCGACGTGGCGCGGAACTTCGCGCGCGAGCACATGGCGCCGTACGCTCGCGCTTGGGACGAAGGCGCGATCTTCCCGGTTGAGGCGCTGCGTAAGGCAGCGGAACTCGGCTTCGGCGGCATTTATGTAAAGGAAGACGTCGGAGGTTCGGCACTGTCGCGGCTCGACGCCGCCATCATCTTCGAGGAGCTGGCGCAGGGCTGCACGTCCACCGCGGCTTACATCTCGATCCACAACATGGCGGCGTGGATGATCGACGCGTATGGCGGCGAGGCGCAGCGGCATCGCTTCCTGCCGAAGCTCTGCACAATGGAGCAGTTCGCAAGCTACTGCCTCACCGAGCCGGACGCGGGCTCGGACGCCGCCAGCCTGAAGACGCGCGCGGTCCGCGACGGCGAGCACTATGTGCTCAACGGCTCCAAGGCGTTCATCTCCGGCGGCGGTGTCTCCGACATTTATGTCTGCATGGTGCGTACGGGCGCGACGGGGCCGAAAGGCATTTCCTGCATCGTCGTGGAGAAGGGCACAGCCGGCCTCTCGTACGGCGCGCAGGAGCAGAAGCTCGGCTGGAAGTCGCAGCCGACGGCCATGGTCAATTTTGAAAACTGCCGCGTGCCGGTGGAGAACCTGATCGGGAACGAGGGTGACGGGTTCAAGATTGCGATGGCGGGGCTCGACGGTGGCCGCCTGAACATCGGCGCGTGCTCGCTCGGCGGCGCGCAGTTCTGTCTCGACCGCGCGATCGAGTACATGCGCGAGCGCAAGCAGTTCGGCTCGCGGCTCGCGGATTTTCAGGCGCTGCGCTTTAACGTGGCGGACTACGCGACGGAGCTTGAAGCGGCGCGTCTTCTTTTATGGCGCGCTGCGGTTGCAG
>JAICQA010000067.1 GCA_025929595.1 Xanthobacteraceae bacterium | reverse complement strand
TTCTACGCGATCCTGCGCGCCATCCCGTCGAAACTCGGCGGCGTCATCGCGATGTTCGGCTCGATCGTCGTGCTGGTGTTCGTGCCGTGGCTCGACACGTCGAAGGTGCGTTCGGCGCGCTATCGTCCACTCTACAAGCAGTTCTTCTGGATCCTGCTCGTTGTTTGCATCGGCCTCGGTTATCTCGGCGCGAAGCCTGCGGAAGGCATCTACGTCATCGCCGCGCGCATTCTGACCGCCTACTATTTCCTCCATTTCCTCGTGATCCTGCCGCTGCTTGGCTTCATCGAGAAGCCGAAGCCGCTGCCGAAGTCGATCGCCGAGTCCGTGCTCAAAGGCAAAGAGTCCGATCCGATGCCGGCGAAGGGATAAGGCGGTGAAACCGATGCGTCTTCTGTCCGCCGCCATTGTCAGCGCCGTTCTTGTCGGCACCACAGGCGCCGCGCTTGCGGCCGAGGCGGGCCCCACGCCGCCGCGCATGAGCTGGTCCTTCGCCGGGCCGTTCGGTCATTTCGATCGCGCGCAGTTGCAGCGCGGCTTCCAAGTCTACAAGGAAGTCTGCTCGACCTGTCACGGCCTGAAATACATCGCATTCCGCAATCTGGCGCAGCCGGGCGGGCCGGGCTTCACCGAGGCGCAGGCACGCGTGATCGCCGCCGAGTACCAGATCACGGACGGCCCGGACGCGACGGGCGAAATGTTCCAGCGTCCGGGCCGGCTCTCGGACCACTTCCCGCCGGCCGCGCCGAATGATGAGGCGTTGCGTGGGCGTTTCGGTGGCGCGCTGCCGCCGGATCTCTCCGTCATCACCAAGGCGCGCAGCTATGAGAGCGGTCTGCTCATCGGCCTGTTTGACTTTTTCCGCCAGTATCAGGAGCACGGCGTCGACTACGTCCACGCGCTGCTGACCGGCTACGAGAATCCGCCGGCGGGCGCCAAGGTGGGCCCGACGCAGGCATGGAACAAGTATTTCCCGGGCCACATCATCGCGATGGTGAAGCCACTGAGCGACGGACAGGTCGCCTACAGCGACGGCTCGCCGCAAACGGTCGATCAGTATGCGCGCGACGTCGCCGCGTTCCTGCACTGGGCGGCGGAGCCGCATCTTGAGCAGCGCAAGCGTATCGGCTTTCAGGTGATGATCTTCCTGATCGTCTTCGCGGGCCTGATGTACTTCACGAAGAAGAAGGTCTGGTCGCAGGCGAAAGATCACGCCTGACCATCGACACTGACGACCCAATAAACTGATGGCCGGGATTGACCCGGCCATTTTCGTTTGAGGCGCTGGCTTGCTTACTTCTTGCCCGGCGTCGGCTGAGGCTGGTTCGACGGCTTGCCAAACTGCTGCTTGTAGGCCGAAACCTGCTTCACCTTGTCGTCGGCCTTTGCCTTCTTCTTTTCCTTGTTGCTGCGCATCTGACCTTTGGCCATGGGGTTCTCCTTCGCTAGCCCGATGGCTGAATCTAAGGGCGGTACCCCGCCGGCGGCAACGGGGCGGCAATGAGATGCACAAGGATCGTTGTGGCGCGGGCGGGGCGGGCGCATTTGCCTTTCGGGTGCTGCCCCTCCACATTGGCCGCCCACCCTTAATTTCCGCGTGTTCTCATGACCCCGCCCGACACACTCGACCTGCGCTCCTACATCCGGACGATTGCCGACTACCCAAAGCCCGGCATCCAGTTCCGGGACATTACGACGCTGCTCGGCAGCGCGCGGGCGTTCCGGCGCGCGGTGGACGAGTTGGTGCAGCCCTGGGCGGGCTCGAAGATCGACAAGGTGGCGGGGATCGAGGCGCGTGGCTTCATCGTCGGCGGCGCCATCGCGCATCAGGTTTCGGCGGGTTTCGTGCCGATCCGCAAGAAGGGGAAGCTCCCGTATGAGACCGTGCGCGTCGCTTATTCGCTCGAATACGGCATCGACGAGATGGAGATGCACAAGGATGGCGTGGCGCCGGGCGAACGCGTGATCCTCGTGGACGACCTGATTGCGACCGGCGGCACGGCGGAAGGCGCGGTAAAACTCCTCCGCAATATCGGCGCGGAGGTGCTCGCCGCCTGCTTCATCGTCGACCTGCCCGATCTCGGCGGCGCGGAGAAAATCCGCAAGCTCGGCGTGCCGGTGCGCACGCTGATGGCGTTCGAGGGGCACTAAGGGTTCGGAAGGATTGTCTAAGCCTTCTGTGTCTCGCGCCGCGCGAACAGGACCGAACTTTCAAATTCGAACACTGGCTCGTCGCGCTGGTTCACGGCGCGCACCTGCAGGAAAACAATTCCCCATTGCGGCCGCGTCGCGAGCGCCCGCTTGCTCGTGATTTCTGTCGAATAGGTGAGCGTGTCGCCGGCGAGCACGGGCTTGAGCCAGCGCAGATTCTTGTAGCCCGGTGAGGGGCCGGACTTGCGCACGTCGGAGCCGATCTCATTGATCCTGCGCGACTGCAATTTCATGAACACCGACGCGGTGTGCCAGCCCGACGCGGCGAGGCCGCCGAAATGCGACTGCTTCGCCGCTTCCTCGTCGAGGTGAAAGGGCTGCGGGTCGAACTGGCGGGCGAAGCGCTTGATCTCGTCGGCCGTGAACGTGTAGCTGCCGAGTTCGGTCTTCCTGCCGATCTCGATGTCTTCGAACCAGATCATCGCGCGGCCGCCTCTCGCGGCTCGCGCACGCCGATCAGGAGCGTGCTGGTCTGATCGACGACCGGCACGCCGTCCGTGCCGCGCAACTGCGCGCGCATGCGCACGAGCCCCATCTCGGGGCGGCTCTTCGACGCGCGCTTGTCGAGGATGTCCACGTGAAGCGTCAGCGGAATGTCGGGGCGCACAGGCCTGAGCCATTTCGTTTCTTCGATGCCGGGCGAGCCGAGCGATGCGCTCTTGCTGATCAGATTGTCGTAGAGCATCCGGAACATGAAGCAGCAGGTGTGCCATCCCGAGGCAGAGAGACCGCCGAGGAGCGAGTCTTTTGCCGCCTCGTCGTCGAGATGCATGGGCTGCGAGTCGAATTCGCGCGCATAGGCAACGATCTCGTCGCGTGTCATCGTGCGCGGGCCGAAGCTATGGGTCGAGCCTTCGACAAAATCCTCGTAATGGAGCTTGTCCATGTGCAGTCTCAGTTCGCGAAACGGAAGTGCATGACGTCGCCGTCCTGCACCACGTATTCCTTGCCTTCGAGCCGCAGCTTGCCGGCGTCGCGCGCGCCCGCTTCACCGTTCCGCGTGACATAGTCGTCGTAGGAAATCGTCTCGGCGCGGATGAAGCCCTTCTCGAAATCGGTGTGAATGACGCCCGCCGCCTGTGGGGCGCGCATGCCGGTCGTCACGGTCCAGGCGCGGGCTTCCTTCGGCCCGGCGGTAAAATACGTAACCAGACCAAGGAGTTCGTAGCCCGCCCGGATCATGCGATCGAGGCCGGGCTCCCTCAGGCCGACGGTTTCGAGAAACTCCTTGCGCTCGCCGAGCGGGAGCAGTGCGATCTCGGCTTCGATCTTGGCGGAGATGATCGTGCTGACTGCACCTTCCGTCCTGGCGCGCGCTTCGACACGCGTCGAGAATTCGTTGCCGTGGCCGGCAGAGCCTTCGTCCACGTTGCAAACATACAGCACCGGTTTCGACGTGAGGAGGCCGAGCATCTGGAAGTCGCGCTCTTCTTCGGGCTTGCGTTCGAGCGCGCGAGCGGGCTTGCCCTCGGTGAGGAGCGTCAACGCCCGCTTCATCAGGTCGAGCGACGGCGCGGAATCCTTGTCGCCGCCACGCACTTTCTTTTCCAGCGGATCGATGCGCTTTTCGAGGCTTTCGAGGTCGGAGAGCATGAGCTCGGTTTCGATGGTCTCGATGTCGCGGATCGGATCGACGCCGCCCTCGACATGCGTCACGTCGCCGTCCTCGAAGCAGCGCACCACATGGGCGATCGCGTCCACTTCGCGGATATTGGCGAGGAACTGGTTGCCGAGACCTTCTCCCTTCGACGCGCCGCGAACGAGGCCGGCGATATCCACGAAGGTGATTTTGGTCGGCACGACCTCGGCGGACTTCGCGATCTCGGCGAGCCTGGTGAGCCGCGGATCGGGCACGGCGACTTCGCCCACGTTCGGCTCGATCGTGCAGAACGGATAATTCGCTGCCTGCGCGAGCGCGGTCTGCGTCAGCGCGTTGAAGAGGGTCGATTTGCCGACATTCGGCAGCCCGACGATGCCGCACTTGAATCCCATTGTTCTTCCGTTTGTTCAGTCTTCGGCCGGGGAGGCGGGCGGCTCGTTGAAGCCCTTAGCGCGCAAAGCAACATGAATACGGTTCTGAAACTGCTCGGCGCGTCCGGTGACGAGCAGCTCGGCGTCTTCGGCGATCGTGTCGATGATCGTGTCGACCCAGCCCATCTCGTCCTTCGCGAAATCGTTCAGCACATGGGAGTGAACGAGTTCGGGAACCCCGGGATGGCCGACGCCGATCCGCACGCGCCAGTACTCGTTGCCGCAATGGGCGCTGATCGAGCGCAGGCCGTTATGTCCCGCGATGCCGCCGCCTCTTTTCACGCGCAGCTTCATCGCGGCGAGGTCGATCTCATCGTGAAACACCGTGAGGTTGCCGATCTCGATCTTGAAGAAGTTGAGCGCTTCGGAGACCGAGCGGCCGGATTCATTCATGAAGGTCATGGGCTTGAGCAAAAGGACGCGCTCGCCGCCGAGCTGGCCTTCGGATGTCTCGCCCTGAAAGCGCCGCCGCCACGGCCCGAAGCGGTGGCGGCGGTGAATCGCATCGACGGCGAGAAAGCCGACATTGTGCCGGTTGGCGGCGTGGCGCGGCCCCGGATTGCCGAGCCCCGCGAACAGGAGCATGGGCAGCCTCCGCGGCCGCGCGGTTGCGCGTTATTCCTTCTTCGCCTTGGCGTCGCCGGCCGGGGCGGCGCCTTCGGCAGGAGCGGCACCTTCCACCGGCGCGGCGCCGGGTGCGCCTTCGGCCACCGGACCCGCTGCCGTCGCGGCTGCTGCCGCGGCTGCATCGGCCTCGGCCTTCGCCTTCGCCGCTGCCTGCTCTTCGAGATAGCCCGAGGAGGAGACGACGGTGGCGACGGTGAAGTCGCGTTCGCGAATGACCGGACGGCTGCCTTCAGGCAGCTTGATCGCCGATATATGCAACGAGTGCGCGATCTCGATGCCCGTGAGGTCCGCGATGATGTTCTCCGGAATGTGCTCGGCCGGGCAATAAAGCTCGACCGTGTGACGCACGATGTTGAGCGTGCCGCCGCGCTTGAGACCGGGCGAGGCGTCGTGATTGACGAAGCGCACCGGCACATGCACGCGGATGGTGGCGCCCGGTGCGAGCCGCTGAAAGTCCACGTGCACCGGCTTGTCCTTCACCGGGTCGAGCTGGAAGGCACGCGGAATGACGCGGTGCTTCTGGCCGTCGACGTCGAGCTCATAGACCGTGGTGAGAAAGTGGCCGGCATAGATGCGCTTGTTGACCTCGGCGGCATCGAGCGAAATCGCAAGCGGGGGCTTCTTGTCGCCATAAATCACACCGGGCACTTGGCCGGTGCGGCGAGTTGCGCGGGCGGCCCCCTTGCCGACCTGAGGACGCGCGGTCGCCTTCATCTCTTGGGCAGTAGTCGTCATTTCCGATTCCTTGTGATGGCCGCGGCGCGCCTCCAGGGGTGCGGAAGGCCGCGGGCGCGTCTCTATAGCCGCACCGCGGAAATGTGGCAAATGGCCGGAAAGCGGCGCCCAGCCGCTATTTCCGGCGCTTCCTGGCCTTCGGCCGCGCGCCGGCGCGGGTGGTCGTGCGGCGCTTAATCCCCGGCGACCGGCCCTTGCTCCGCAGCGCCGCCAGCTCCCGCCGCAGCTTGGCGACCTTTTCCTCGCAGGGCCGGACCGAAGCCGCATGGGTCAGCCGGTCGGCGATGCCGGGCGGGTAGTCGAAGTGCCGCGCCAGCGAAGCATGCTCGTCGGCCACGAAGAAGGCATTGAGGCCGTCACGATAGACGAGGCTGTAGCCGAGCGGCGCGAGAAAGGCGGCATAGTCCGCAGTCCGGTCGGGTACTTCGAAGAAGCGGTCCACCATGTTGACCGTCACCGGCAGGCGCGACTCCGCGAGGATAATCTTCGGGCGATGACGCCTGAAATCGGCGCCGGCAAGCACCGAAAGTTCCGCGCCCTCGACGTCGATGCTGAGAAAGTCGACGGTCTTGCCCTTCGCATGCTCGTCGAGCACCGAAGCGAGACGGCGCATGGGCGTCTTGTGCTCGATCACGCGCAGTCCGTCCTTGCGATGCTGCGCGGCGATGCCTTCGTCGGTGGTCGAGTAGCCGTGCCACTTGCCGACCTCGTAGAAGGTGATCGAGCCGTCATGCTCGCCGGCGGCGAGGTGCAGGTTGAGATCGCGCGTGCGGCGCTTCTTCAGGCGCGCGAAGTTCGAGGCGAGCGGCTCGATATTGATGCCGCGCCAGCCGCGCTCGTAGAAATGGCGCGTGAGGTTGTCGATGTCAGGGTCGTTTGCGCCGACATCGACATAGAAGCCGCGCTGGCCGGGGAAGCAGCGGGCCAGCATCACGTCCTCGAAGTTCTGCGCGTAGCTGACGATGGCCATCGGGTGCGTCCTGCGTCCTCACCCTTCGAGACGCTCGGCTTCGCCTCGCTCCTCAGGGTGAGGACGCGATACTACATCGCCCTCGTCCTGAGGAGCCCTCCGGCGGACGAAAGCCCGCAGGAGGGCATCTCGAAGGATGAGGCGAAAGTCTCAGAACTTCCGATTGACGCCGGCGCGGATGGCGGCAGGCGGCTCCTCGACGGGCACCGGCGGAAAGGTTTGCTCGGCGCTGATGTAGCCTTCGGCCGGGCCGATCGGGCGGCGGTACTCGACACGCGCCTTGCGTTCGTCGGCGGAATTCAGCTCGAGGCTGGCGCCGATCTTTCCGCCCGCCATCGAGTCCGGGAGTTTGTAGAGACTGCCCAGCACGGTTGCGTCACTGAAGGTCGGCACGGAGCCGTCGGCTTGGCTGGTGCCGAAACGCTGCACGCTATAAAATTCCCATTGATCGGCGGCGTAGCGCACTTCGCCCTTCAACTCGCCGCTACCGCCGGCGGCGCCCACGGTTTTCGGATCGGGCGGGACAGGAATAACCGACGTGGCGGTCTTGTTCGTCGTCACGTTGCTGTTGACGTCCCACTTCAGCGCGCCGTCGGCATAGCTGACTTTCGTCGGCAGCTTTGGATCCTTCGGCGGCTGCAAATGGCCCGGCATCTTGTAGGCGGTCGCATAGGACTGCGGGCTCAGCAGGCTTGGCAGGCCGTCGGGGAACATCGTGGCGAGCGCGCTGTAATCCGGCTCCATCTCCAGGTCGGAGTTCTGTGCGCCGGCAGGTTCCCCGCCGAATGTGACGAATACGGATTGCGCGAACGCAGGGGTCGCGGCCGCGGCGGCGACAAGCAAGACAAGGTTGAAGAAGCGCATGAGGATCGCGGTTCGAAATGGGGCGGCGGAACGGTCCGGATGGCACGCAATCGTGGAGCGATGATGGCGAAAGGTTAACAGCCGCTCAGAATTTTCAAGTTCCGCGCGCGAGCATCACGAATTTTTCGATGTCGGCGTCGCTCGTTGCGAACGACGTGACCAAACGAATGAGTTTGTGTTGCGGGAGCGCAACGGTTCCATGCGGCAGGAACTCCTGCGGCCACGACACGTAGGCGGCGCCGGCCGCACGAAGGCGCGCGTCGGCAGCGGCAGGCAGTTGCACGAACACCTCATTCGCTTCGACCGTCCACACCGGCGGCAAGCCCGCGGCGCGAAGGCCGTCGGCGAGTTTCGACGCGGCGTTGTTGGCGTGACGCGCAAGGCGAAGCCAAAGATCGCTTTCGAACCAGGCGAGGAACTGTGCCGCGAAGAAGCGGTGCTTGGAAAAGAGCTGGCCGCCGCGCTTGCGGCGCGAGGCCATGCCGGCCGCGCGCGGTGGATCGAAGAAGATCACGGCCTCAGCGGCGAGGGCGCCGCATTTCGTGGCGCCGAAGGACAGTACATCGACGCCCGCTTTCCACGTCGCGTCGGCGAGCGAGCCGTTGTTATGGGCGACGGCATTGGCGAGGCGCGCGCCGTCCATGTGGACCGCCAAGCCGCGCGCGTGTGCGGCTTCGGCGAGCGCGCGCACCTCTTCGTTTCGATAGACGGTGCCGAACTCGGTGGACTGGCTGAGCGACACAACCGCCGGAATCACGCTATGCGGAACGCCACGCCCGCGACCTATCATGTCGATGAGCGTCTCGGGCGTGAACTTTCCGTTCTCGCCGGGCATGCCGATGAGCTTCACGCCGCCGCCGAAGAACTCCGGCGCGCCGGCCTCGTCGGTGATCAGGTGCGAGGCTTCGTGGCAGAGCACGGCGCTCCACGGCTGGCAGCAATGCGCGATGGCGAGCGCGTTCGCCGCGGTGCCGGTGGCGACGAGGAATGTCGCCACCTCGCGCTCGAACATTTCCGACATGCGGCGCTCAAGCGTCCTGGTCAGGTCGTCATTGCCGTAGGCGAGGGCGAAGCCGGAATTGACCCCGGCGACGGCATCCAAGATCTCCGGGGCGACGATGGTGGAATTGTCGCTCGCGAAGTTCATCGCGGATCAGTCAAAAAGGCTCGAGACACTCTCTTCCGACGACGTGCGGCCGATGGCTTCGCCGATCAGGGTCGCGACCGACAGCACGCGCATGTTGCGCGCGACGCGCACCGCCTCCGTCGGCTGGATGGAATCGGTGATGACGAGTTCTTTCAGCTTGCTCGCCGTGATGCGCGCGACCGCGCCGCCCGACAGAACACCGTGGCTGATATAGGCGAAGACGTCCTTCGCGCCCTTTTCGATCAGCGCATCGGCGGCGTTCACGAGCGTGCCGCCGGAGTCGACAATGTCGTCGACGAGGATGCAGGTCTTGCCGGAGACTTCGCCGATCACGTTCATCACCTCGGATTCGTTCGGGCGCTCACGGCGTTTGTCGATGATGGCGAGCGGGGCGTCGATGCGCTTGGCGAGACCGCGCGCGCGGGCGACGCCGCCGACGTCGGGCGAGACGACCGCCACCTTGCCGAGCTCGAAGCGCTCCTTGATGTCGCGCACCATGAGTGGCGAGGCGTAGAGATTGTCGGTCGGGATATCGAAGAAGCCCTGGATCTGGCCGGCGTGCAGGTCGAGCGTCAGCACGCGGTTGGCGCCGGCGTGCGAAATGAGGTTCGCGACAAGCTTGGCGGAAATCGGCGTGCGCGGGCCGACCTTGCGATCCTGCCGCGCGTAGCCGAAGTAGGGGATCACCGCCGTCACACGGCGCGCGGAGGCGCGGCGCAGCGCGTCGATGATGATGAGCAATTCCATCAGATGGTCGTTCGCGGGGAACGAGGTCGATTGCAGCACGAACACGTCGCGGCCGCGCACGTTCTCCTCGATCTCGACGAAGACTTCCATGTCCGCAAAGCGGCGGACGATGGCCTTGGTCAGCGGGCTTTCGAGGTAAGCGCCGATCGCCTCGGCGAGCGCCCGGTTCGAGTTGCCTGCGACGAGCTTGATATTCCCGTTGTTGCGGCCGCTCATAAGTTTGTCCCTGATCGAATATTCGCCTTGGGATCGGCCGTACTCCGTGCCGGGCGTGGGAATGAACTAGCGGCGCGGCCGGAGAGTGTAAATACGCGGAAACGGCCAGTCCCGCGGCATTATTGCGTATTGGTGAAGGCGACGGCCGGGCCGGCGGGGGCGGGCTTCTCTTCGGGTGATGGAGTGGCCGGGAGCGCGCTGCCAATGCGAGCGGACAGCTCGTCAAAGCCTTGACGGGCGATCTTGAGCAGCACCGCGTCGTCGAGCTGGCCCCAGACATCGGCCTTCGGCGCACCAAGCGCTTCTTCGCCCGCCAGCCGGAAGGCGCGGTTTTCACGCGTGTCGAACACCTCCCAGGCCCAGGTCAAGGTCGCGCGCTTTTTCTTCTTCTCAATATAGGTCGCGAGATAGGCGCGCACGCGATAGGTCGACGGCGCGGTGTGGGTCACGACGGGTAACTGGCGGCGCTCCGCCTCGGTCCCGAGCGCGGCGACCAGCCGGTCGAAGACCGGGCGTGGCGGGCCATCGACGGACTCGAAGGCGATGGTGTGACCGGTG
>JAICQA010000165.1 GCA_025929595.1 Xanthobacteraceae bacterium | reverse complement strand
TCGAACAGGTCGCCGGTGCTGAAGAAGCCGTCGCCGTCGAAATTGGCGCGGTTGAAGGCCCCGCGCTCATAGTAACCGGGAAAGGTTGCGGGCCCGCTGATGCGCATTTCGCCGATGCGCCCCGGCGCGGTAATTCGCTCGCCCGTCTCGAGATCGACGAGCCGGTAGATGCCGCCGTTCGCGGTGCGCTTTTCCGTCCATCCTTCGTCGCCGTCGCGCGGAAACAGCCGCGCGCGCGTCCGCGGATCCGGCACGTCGGTCGCGGCGGAGCAAAGCTGCGCCCCCTCGTTCGATCCGAACACATTGGCGACGGGAATGGAGAACCGCGCTTCGAATCGGGCGATCAGGCTCGGATCGGGCGGCGCCGAGCCGGTGCCGATCGCCTTCAGGGCATGGAGTTGCACCGCCGCGTCGCCGCTTTCTGCGCGCGTGAGAATGCTGGCGACCAGCGCCGGCGCCACCAGCGTGTAGGTGATCTTCTCTTCCGCCAGCTGCCGCAGCAGCACCTCGATATCGAACGGGTGGTGCAGCGCGAGCATCCCGGCCGTCCTGAGCCATGGCGCCATCAGCCCGCCGAAGGCGGCCGCGTTGACGAGTTGAAACATCACCAGCAGCGCGTCACCGCGCTTCAACTGCATGGAGCGCAGCGTCCATTCGGCGCTGGCGAGCCAGTTATTGTGCGTGCGCGGCACCGCCTTCGGACGCCCCTCGGTGCCGGAGGTCCAGCAGATCGTGAACACCGCGTTCGGATCGCCGGCCGGTTCGGGTAGCTCGCCGGCATTCCCGTCGTCCGCCCACGCCGCGCGCAGATCGATCGCACCGGCAGGCAAGCCGTCGCCGACGCCGAAGATCGTGCCGTCGAATCCGGTCTTGCCGCGGAATAACTCGATCAACGGCGTCTCGCCGAGCCGCGCCACCGAGCAAAAGGCCTTCGGCGCCAGCGTCGAAACGATGTAACTCAGTTCGTGATGGCGATACTGCACCGGCACCGGGCTGACGACGACGCCGGCGCGCGCCGCCGCGAGATAGACAATGATCAGCTCGTGGATGTTCGGCATCTGCACCAGCATGACGTCGCCGGCCCGCAAGCCGCTTCGGTGCAGCAATTGCGCCGTCGCCTCAATCCGGCGCAGCGCCTCGCGATAGCTCAGCCGCTCGCTTAAGCCAGCGACAAGCGCCGGGCGGTTTGGCGGATCTGCAATGGCAATGGCGTCGGGTCCGGCCGCCGCGTTCGCCGCGAATAGATCAAAGAACGTTTCGGCGCCCCATTGTCCGCTGCGGGCGTAGCGCGCGATCGTCTCAGGATCGAACGGCCGCATTGCCAGCTTCCATGACCTTTTCGGCGCACGATGACCGCCCGCCGACGACCTCGTCATATTCCCTGGCAAGCCGCTCGACGATGGCTGCCGCCGGTTCGATGACATCAATCGCGCCGATGCCCTGCCCCGCCGACCAGATGCCTTTCCAGGGCTTGACCTCGCGTCCTTCCAGCCCCGTGAAATTCAGCTTGGCGGTTCCGGTCGCAACGACGTCGAGGTCAATTCCCTGCGCGACGATGCTCGGCTTCAGCATGCTGGCGCGCGCCCCCGTGAAGGCGCGCGAAACGACGAGGTCCTGCGCCGAACAGTCGATCAGCATCTGGCGGTAGCCGTCTTCCGCGGCGCTCTCGGTCGCGGCGATGAAGCGCGTGCCGATATAGGCGAAATCGGCGCCCATCAGCCGCGCGGCGGCGACGGCGCGGCCGGTCGCGATGCCGCCGGCGAGCGCGATATAGCCGTCGTAGAACTTGCGCACTTCCTCGACGAAGACATAATTGCACAGCTCGCCGGTGTGCCCGCCGGCACCCGCGCAGACGAGCACCAGCCCGTCGGCGCCCGCCGCCGCCGCCTTGCGCGCATAGAACAGGCTGTTCACGTCCGCGAAGACCAGTCCGCCGTAGGAGTGCACGACTTCGATCGCGGGCGCCGGACTCCCCAATGCCGTGATCACGATCGGCGGCCGGTAGCGCTCGACCAGCGCGAGGTCCTGCGGCAGCCGCTTGTTCGTCGTGTGCGTGACGAGATTGAGCGCCCACGGCGCGATCACGTGACCGCCGGCCGCGGGTTGCCGCAGCGCGTCCTCAATCTGCGAGATCCAGACTTCCAGCTCTTCGACCGTGCGCACATTCGGCGAGGGAAACGAGCCGACGATGCCGGCCCGGCAGCAGGCAATGACCAGCTCAGGCCCCGACACGAGGAACATCGGCGCGGCGAAGACGGGCAGCCGCAGTTCGATCAGGCGCCGGCGGGTGTCCCGCACGTCAAGCATGGGCGGCCTCGCGCCCCACGGTTTGCAACAACTCGCTCAGGGCGAGCGCGCTGCTCAGCGGATTTTCAATCAACGTCATATGCGCCGCACCAGCGATAACGCCGAGCTCGGCTCCGGGCAGAAGCGAAACGATCTCCTCCGCCTGTGCGGGCGGCGTGATGCGATCAGACGCACCGACGATCACCGTCGTCGGACATTTGACCGAAGCCAGCAGCCCGCGATGGTCGCTGCGGCCCGCGATCGCCTGCTGATGCCGCGCGAAGGTCTCAAAGCCCACCGCCTCCGCCATCTTCACCATCCGTTCGCGAACGATCGGCGATTCCGCGGATTGCGGATGCAGAAGAAAGCGCGCGATGCTCGCCGCAAACTCCGACATCCCGACGGCGCGCGCCTTCTCGACCGCCTCGCCGCGCCGCGCACGTTGCCCCTCGTCGTCGGCGCGTGCGCTCGTGCTTGAAAGAAACAGACCGGCAACCCGTTCGGGCGCAAGCCGCATGATCTCGAAAGCAACGTAACCACCCATCGAATGCCCGGCGAGGACGAAGCGCCCGGGACTGCCGCGCAAGACGTCCTCCGCGACCCGCTCCATTCGGTCCGATGCCGTCAGCATCGGCACATGCGCGGACAGGCCGGCCGCCGCGAGCGTATCATCCCACACCGCGGGCGTGCAGAGCAGGCCCGGAAGGCAAACGAGCGGCACGCTCATGCGACACGTCCGCGAGCAACCAGCGCGGGTCTGCCGCCGGCAAGCGTGCGCTCCGTGCCTTCCGCCGCGCCGTCCTCTCCGCCCAGCGCGCGCTCGATGCTCTCTTGCAGCGACTTCGGCGATGCGCCGGCCGCCCGCGGCCGCGCTTCCATCACGACATGCGCCGGCGGCGCCAGCACGAGAATGCGGTCGGCCATCTCGACTGCGTCGTCAATGCGATGCGTGATGAGCAGACAGGTCTTGCCGAGCCGGCGCGCCAGCGCCCCGAAATCCTCACGCAGCGTCTTTGACGTCACATGATCGAGCTGGCTGAACGACTCGTCGAGCAGCACGATCGAGGGATCGATCGCCAGCGCCCGTGCCAGCGACACGCGCTGCCGCATCCCGCCGGAGAGCTGGTGCGGATAGAGGTCGCCCGCGCCGTCGAGCTTGGTCTGTTCGAGCCAGGAATCGGCCCGCTTGCGCCGCTCGGCCGCCGGCACGCCGAGGATGCGCAGGCCGAATTCGATGTTGCCGCGCGCGGTCAACCACGGCAGCAGGCGGTCGTTCTGAAAACTCACGCCGATCAGGCCGCGCAAGGCCTTCGAATTTGCGAACGGGTCGTGTCCCGCCACACGCACGACGCCCTGGTCCGGCTTGAGCGCGCCCATGATCATGTTGAAGGCCGTGCTCTTGCCGGCTCCGGTGCGGCCGACCAAGGCGACGATCTCGCCGCGCTCGACGCGGAACGACAGATCGGACACCGCGAGCACGGCATCGAAGTGGTGCGTGACGTTCTCGACCAGAATTTCGCTCATGCCGGTCCCCTTCCCGTCAGCGGATCGTCGCTTCGGGACGATAACGCAGCACGCGGGCTTCGATCAGGCCGATCGCCTGCTGAAAAACGAGATTGAGGATGACGAGCAGCACGGTCCAGGCCAGCACCACGTTCATCTCGAACGCACCCTGTGCCAGCCCCATCGCGGAGCCGATGCCGATGGCGGCGCCGATCAGTTCCGCGAAGATCACCATGCGCATGGCGTAGCCGATGATCGAGCGCGTCGTCATCAGGATGTACGGCACGATATGCGGCAGGATCAGCAGGTAGAAAATCTGAAACAGCGACGGCCGGAACGTGCCGATCGCTTCCACCCAATCCTTCGGCAGCGCGCGGATCGCGTCATGCACGTTGAGTGCATAGAACGGGATGATGATGACCGAGAGGATAAAGAAGATGCGGATTTCGGGATCGCGGAACCAGAACACCGCGATCAGCATCCAAGACAGAGCGGGGATGCCGGCATCGATGATGACCAGCGACCGCAGATACGGCTGGATCGGCCGGAACATGCCCATGATGCAGCCGAGCGCCGTGCCGACGGCGATCGCGAACGTCATGGCGATCGCGAGCCGCAGCAACGTGGTCAGCACGTGGTGCAGGTCGAGCGTCATGAGCCGCCACAGCGCCCCGCCGATCGACGATACGCTCGGCATCACGTAGCTCGGCGTGTACCAGGATGCGACTTCCATCACGCCGAGAATGACGGCGATGACGACGAGCGTCGGCGCGCCGGCGGCGAGCCATGTCGAGAGCTGCGAGGCGGACTTGCCCGCCTCGCGCTTTTCGGCGGCGCCCGCCGGGATCGCGTCCGTCATGTTCGCTCCTCAGGCGAAGAACGACTCTTCGACCGGTTGCTTCAGCAGGCCGTTCTTCACGAGATAGTCGGCTGCTTTCAGCACATTCTCGCGGCCTTCCTTGTCCTGCATCGCGACCGTCTTGAAGCTGAGCCGCTTTGATGTGAAGGCGGTCTTCAGCACCGCCGGCTCGACGCGCATTTTCGGCGCCGCCAGCGCCACCGCTTCGTCGAGATTGGCGGTCACGCCCGCGATGCAGTCGCGGATCGCCGCTGAAATCTTCCTGGCCACGCCCGGGTGCCGCTTCTCCGCTTCCTCGCGCAGGGCAAAGCCGAAATACGGCAAATCAAAGCCCAAGTTCTTCTTGTAGTCCTCGCCGACATTGTGGAAGGCGACGAGATTGCTGTCCTTGCTCTCGCCGACGCTGATATTCGGCTCCCAGGTCACGCCCGCCGCGACGTTGCCCGCAAGCACTTGCGTGACGGCCGCCATCGGGCTCTCCACGTTCTGCACCTTGATGTCCTTCTCGAACTCGAGGCCGTGGAACTGCTTGAGCGCGAGGCCGGCGACGCGATAGGCGCCCGAGGCGCGGATCGCGCCGACCGTCTTGTCGTTCAGCTCCTTGACCGACTTCGGCCCCGACTTCATGCCGACGAAGCGCAGGATGTCGTAGGTGTTGACGGTGCAGACGAGCTTGAGCGGCACGCCCGCCGCGCGCCGCAGCGCGAACGTGTCCCAGGCGCCAATGCCGAGCTCGAACGTGCCGGCGGTCAAGTCGTTGTAGTAGTTCGAGACCGAGACGTAGGAATTGATCACGTCGATATTGACGCCGTTCTTCAGGTCGAAGCGCTTGGCCGCCATATACTCGTTCAGAATGACGTTGAAGCCGCTGGCCAGCGTCACATAGGTCACGCGCGGCAGGTCACTTTGCGCGCGCACGATCGCCGGCGCGCCGAGCAGGCTGGTGCCGGCCGCGACGCCGATGGCCGAATTCAGGAATGCTCGCCGATTGAGCGAATTGGTCATGGATTTCCTCCCCGGAGGTCGAATGTCGTTTCGCGTTATTTAGTTTCTAAACTAGACCAAGCGGGATTGGCCGGCAACCGAAATGGCCCGACCGCACGTAGATACGCTATCTACATGTAATTGCGCACAAAAATCAGATTCCAGCTCGTAAAATAACTACCGGCGGAGCCACAGAAAAGCGTGGCAACCTGCCAAGCCATCGCGCAGCGGGCTGGAATACCGCGCAAAAAGAGTGAGTTAGCGCCGTTAAGCAGGGACTTGTACGATTTTCGCCGAAGGCGCATACTCTGCGAGTCTAGTTATGAGAAAGAGGCGCGCCATGCACGAGCACGGCCACAATCAACCGGATCTCCCGATCACCCGCCTCAACGTTCAGATGATGGCGCCCGACGGCACGCCGCCGCCCGACGCCCCGGAATGGATCTGGGAATACGACCATCCCTACGTGCACGGATGGTTCGCGCCGACCAATCGCGAATATGACGCCGACAACCTGGAGATCGAAGGCGAGCTGCCGGCCGACCTCTACGGCGCCTATGTGATGAACGGCCCGTCGCAGCGCTTCGCGCCCGCCAAT
>JAICQA010000252.1 GCA_025929595.1 Xanthobacteraceae bacterium | reverse complement strand
CGGCGGCATTGGCGAGCACGTTGAAGAGCACCTGCCGCACCCGCTTGTCGTCGGCAACGAAGCGCCCGACTTCCTTCGGCATGCGAACGGAAAGCCGCACCTGGCGCTCCTTGAGACGCGGGCGGACGCCCTCGACCGCTGCCTCGACCGCCGCGCGCACGTCGACCTCGCCGAGATCGAGCTGCATCGCGCCCGCGTCGATGGTCGCGAGATCGAGGATGTCGTTGATGATGGCGAGGAGTGCAGCGCTTGAGTCCGTGATGTGCTGCACATATTCGCGCTGCTTGTCGTTGAGCGGGCCGATCAGCGGATCGTCGAGCAATTGCGCAAAGCCGATGATCGTCGTGAGTGGCGAGCGCAGCTCATAAGAGACGTGCCCGACGAAGGCGTTCTTGAGCGCGTCGGCGGCTTCCAGCGCCTCGTTGCGTTCTTTGAGCGCACGCTCGACCTGCGCGCTCGCGGATATATCGCGGAACGTTACCAGCGTGCCGCCGTCCGGCAGCGGGACGGCGGCGCAATCGAGCACGCGCCCGTCGGTGAACTCCACGCGCCGCGCCAGCGGATGGCGCGCGTCCATACCGGTGACGGCGAGTTGCAGCGCGTGCCAGGTGGCCGCGCCGTCGCGCATCGCCGTGCGGCACCATGCGCCGACTTTTTCGACGTGTGGGTGTTCGGCGAGGTCCTTCGGCGACAGTTCCCAGAGCTCGGCGAAGGCATGGTTGAATAGCTTGAGCCGTCCGTCGCTGCCGAACACGGCGACCGCCTCGGCCAGCGCGTCGAGCGTCTCGCCCTGCGCGCGGATCAGCGCGTTGAAGCGGCTCTCGAGTTCGATGCGCTCGCTGATGTCGTCATAGATGTAGGTGACGCCGCCTTCGGGATTGGCGGTGGTGACGACGCGCAGCGTCCGGCCGCCCGGCAGGTGCCACCAGTTCTCGCGCGCTTCGGGCGACCTATAGGCCTCGTGCAGTTGCGCCTTCCATGCGCGGAAGTCCGCCTGTTCGGGCAGTTTCCGCTCGGCGCGCAGCCGATCGAGGATGGCGGAGTCGGTCGGATGTTCGTTGAGGAATGCGGCGTCGAGTCCGAACAGCCTGCAATAGGCGTCGTTATAGAAGACGAGCCGCCCTTCGGGCCCGAAGATGACGACTGCCGTGGCGAGTTGGTCGAGCGTGCGGCGATGGGCGTCGATCGCTCGCTGCAATTCCGAGCGTAGCCGTTCGGCTTCGGTGGCATCGATCCCCATGCCGGCGGAGCCCTGGCGGCCGCCGAGCTCGAAAATGTCGAGCACACGCCGCTCGCCCGCGACGACCGCGGGCATCCGCTTGCTGAAGGTCTCGCCGCCCGCGCGGGCATGCTGCGCCTCGCCGCGCGCGTCGCTGTCGAGCAATTCAAGGCCGCGCGAAACCGCGTCGTCGGAATCGGTCGCTTCGACCGCGCGCGCATAGGCGCGGTTGGCGAAGGCGAGCTTGCCGTCGGCGTCGCGCAGCCAGATCGGGGCGGGCGCGGCGTCGAGCAGGCCGCGCAGCTCCGCGAAATCGCGCTCGAGCTTTTCATGGCGTTCTTTGAGCGATGCGAATTCGAGCTTGGCGCCGGTGACGTTGCGCAGCCGCAGGACGGCCGCGCCGCCGATCGGCCGGCCTTCGGCTTCGATGTGCCGCCCGCGCGCGGTCGCAAGCGTCATGGAGAAGCCTTCGCCGCGCCGCCGCAGCCGGTCCACGGCCTGTTCGATGGCGTGCGCGGGCGCGGGCTCAAGCCAGGTGCCGAAGGCGAGCAAGCGGCGCGCCGCCTGCGCGCCGGTGAGCGCGGCCGTGTCGCCGACGATTTCCGGGTCCGATTTCGGATCGCGCCACACGACCACGACCTGCGGCTCGGCCAGCATCAAGGCGATGGCCCGCTCCACCTCGTCACGCAGGAGTGCGATCTCGGCCTGCGCCGCCGCGAGCTTCTGCAGATGCGCGCTGCGCGTGCGCACGAGGATGACGGCGGTGGTCGCGGCGAAAATGAGGATGCCGACGAGAATCGCGAGCGTGACGAATTCGTGCTGGCGCAGGCCCGCGAAGCCCTGCGCCATCTGCTCGAACATGGTCTGCGCGGAAGCGGGTGAAGCGGCGATCACGCAGGCGAGGGTGGCGGGGCCGCGGCGCAACCAAATGCGCAATGCTCCGCCCTGCCGCTTGCCCCGCTCAAGCATTCCGCCGCCATCCACTTGGAGGGCCTCGCCTAAGCCCCCATCGCCCGAATCGACGGGCAGAATCTAACCCCGAGCGGAGTCAAGGACGAAGCGGAAAGAGCGGGAAAAGAAAAAGCGTGCGCGGTTTTTCGCGCACGCTTGATCCTTAACGAATTCTTAACGCCGAAAACCGCTTGGCTGATTCGTCAGAGCCCTTCAAAGAGGGCGGTGGAGAGATAGCGTTCGGCAAACGAAGGCACGATGACGACGATCGTCTTGCCGGCGTAATCCGGGCGGGCGCCGAGTTCGAGCGCGGCTGCGATGGCTGCGCCGGATGAGATACCGACCGGAATGCCCTCAAGACGGGCCACTTCGCGCGCGGTGTCGAAGGCGGTCTGGTTGCCGACCGTAATCACGTCGTCCACCACTGAGCGGTCGAGCACCTCCGGCACGAATCCCGCGCCGATGCCCTGGATTTTGTGCGGGCCTGGCTGGCCGCCCGAGAGCACCGGGCTGTCCTCGGGCTCGACCGCGACCATGCGGAGCGACGCCTTGCGCGGTTTCAGGACCTGGCCGACGCCCGTGATCGTGCCGCCCGTGCCCACGCCCGAGACGATCGCATCGACCGCACCGCCGGTGTCGTTCCAGATTTCCTCCGCCGTCGTGCGGCGGTGAATGTCCGGATTGGCAGGGTTGTTGAACTGCTGCGGCATGATCGCCTTGGGCAGGCTCTTCATGATCTCTTCGGCGCGGGCGACCGCGCCGCGCATGCCCTTTGCGGGGTCCGTGAGCACGAGCTCCGCGCCCAGGAGCGCCAGCATCTTTCGCCGCTCGATCGACATCGACTCCGGCATCACGAGGATCAGCCGGTAGCCGCGCGCCGCGGCGACGAAAGCGAGCGCGATCCCGGTGTTGCCCGATGTCGGCTCGACCAGCACGGTGTCCTTGTCGAGTTTGCCCGCGGCTTCCGCCGCGTCGATCATGGAAACGCCGATCCTGTCCTTCACCGAGCCGATCGGATTGAAGAATTCGAGCTTGGCGAGGATCGTGGCCTTCACTCCGCGCGCTTCGGGCAGACGGTTCAGCCGCACCAGCGGCGTGTCGCCGATCGTTTCGGTGATGGAGTCGAAAACTCGCCCGCGCCCCGGCTCGCGTGCGGGGCTTGCAGCCGGTTTCACTTTGCGCAGGGCTTCGCTCATGGACGGCTCCTTCGAATTTTCGACCATCTAGGCAAGTTTCCGTGGATTGCTACCATATCCACGTCCCTCGGTCGATTTTACTGAAAAATACCAGATTTCAGATGTTGAAATCGGGGCCATAGGCCGGCTCGGTCAGGCCGGACTTCTCGGCGTTCTGGCAGAGCTTATCGATGGTGACATTGCCGAGCGCCGTCTCGAAGCTGCGCTCCGCCTCGGCGACGGCGGGCGAAATCACCTTGTTCACGAGCGGCGGCACCTTGCGGCGCGGATCTTCTTCCGCCGCCTCGGCGATGCCGACGATCTCGGCCACGGAAATGCGGCGGCGCTCGCGCGCAAGCTCGTAGCCGCCGCGCGGTCCGCGCACGCCTTTGAGAATCCCCGCATGGACGAGGGCTTGCAGCACGGGCTCCAGATGCCGCGGCGGCAATCCGTGGCGTTCGGCAAGCGATTTCGCCGCCACCGGCTGGCCGCGCGCATGGAGTGCCACGTCGACGACGGCGGCGACTGCGAGCAGGCTCTTTTCCGAAAGACGCGCCATGGCGTTATCCCGCTGCCCGTTTCGCGATGCCGGTGGAGCCGAAGCCGCCTTCGCCGCGTGCGGTCTCTTCGAGCGACGCGGTCTGCGCGAGCGCGGCACGCACGACTGGCGCGAAGACAAGCTGGGCAATGCGCATGCCGCGCTTGATTTCAAATGGCGCGGTGCCGAGATTGACGAGGATCACTTTCACCTCGCCGCGATAGTCGGCATCGATCGTGCCTGGCGCGTTCAGCACCGTAACGGCGTTCTTGAGCGCGAGGCCCGAACGCGGGCGCACCTGGCCTTCGTAACCCTGCGGAATGGCGAGCTGGATTCCGGTCGGGATCGCCGCGCGCTCGCCCGGTGCGAGCGTCACCGGCGCGCCGTCTTCGACCGCCGCCGAGAGATCCATCCCGGCGGCGTCAACGGTCGCGTAGGCAGGCGCGGGCAGGTCAGCCGCGTGCGGCAGTTGCACGAAAGAGATGGAAAGCTCACTCATGCGCGCGTCCCGTTCAGCGTGTCGGCGATCTTCCGCACAAGCCCGGCCGCGACGGCCTCCTTGCTCTGCAGG
>JAICQA010000274.1 GCA_025929595.1 Xanthobacteraceae bacterium | reverse complement strand
GGAGAAGACGACGTCGAGGTTGGCAAGATCGCTCACCTTATCGGCAATCTTGGCGCCGTGCGCCGCGAGCGGCTCGGCCTTGGCGCGCGTCCTGTTCCAGACCGTAAGGTCGTAGCCGGCCTTCGCGACCCGCTCCGCCATCGCGTAGCCCATGCGGCCCATGCCGATCCAACCGACTTTTTGCGTGTTCTGGGCCATGGCCGTCTCCTCACTTTCACTGTGCTGTTGCACGCTCCCGCGCGCTCAAAGCTATTGAGCATGCCGCGCGGCGGCCTTCAACCAAAGGCGAAGCATGCGCGTCCGGCGTTGGGAGCGGGGCGGTGGGCAGATCGCGCTAGTGCGGACGTGCCTGCACAAGCAGGCCGACAATGGTCTTTTCGCCCAGCTCCTTCGCGGCTTCCAGACGATGCAGGCCCTCGACCAGCACATAGCGCTCGCCGTCCACCCGCACCTGAATCGGCGTCTTCTGGCCGTTGGCGAGCCAGTCCTCGGCGATCGCGCGGACCTTTTCGGGATCGAGCGTCTTGCGCCGCGCCGTCGGCACATAGATTTTTTCGACGGGAAAATTCTGATTGCGCAACATGGCCGCATCATGCGGGTGAAATCGTAACCTTGGCAATCGATGGGCGGCAGGGGCGAGGAAACGTCGCGGAACGGCCGTCCTCATGCGGCGTTGCAGGGGGAGCGAAAGCCTCGATGCATGACCGGGCCGTGCCATTTCATTCGCCGGGCGCTCGCCGCCGTACTGGTTGTCGCCGCGCAGTCTGCCGGCCACGCCGCGGCGGAGCCGGCTGAGAATCCGCTCTGCCTGATGATCGAATCCGCCGCGCAAGCGAACGGTCTGCCGGTGGAATTTTTCGCGCGCGTGATCTGGCAGGAAAGTCGCTTCAACGCCGAAGCAATCGGGCCGGTGACGCGCAGTGGAGATCGGGCACAGGGGATTGCGCAATTCATGCCGGGCACGGCGGCTGAGCGCCGGCTGCTCGACCCGTTCGATCCGGTCCAGGCGTTGCCGAAGTCTGCGGAGTTTCTGAAGGAATTGCGCGTGCAGTTCGGCAATCTCGGCCTCGCCGCCGCGGCCTACAATGCCGGTCCGCGCCGCGTGCGCGAATGGCTCGACGGCGCCGGCGGTATGCCGCAGGAGACGCGCAGCTATGTCGCGGCCATCACCGGCCTGACGGTCGACGAATGGGCCGCGCTGCGTGCGAAGCTTGAGGTGGAGGACGAGCCGCGCTCTGCGCCAGGCTGCGCGCAGTTGATGGCATTGCTGAAGCGCGCTCCCAATCCGTTTGTCGAAGGTCTCGAGGAACGCGTCGCGCTCGCGGCGATCAAGCCTTGGGGCGTGCAACTGGCCGTGGGGTTCTCACGCAGCCGCGTGCTCGCCGCCTACGCGCGCGTGACGCGGCGCTTTAAGGGACAGCTTGGCGATCGCGATCCAACCATCCAGGCCACGACGTCGCGCAGCCGCGGCCGTCGCGCGCTCTATCAGGTCCGCATCGGCATCGACACGCGCGCCGCCGCCAACGAGCTGTGTGAGGAACTGCGCGACGCCGGCGGCGCCTGCCTGGTGCTGCGCAATAAAAGCGCGGCGCGCTAGTCCTTCAACTCGACGCCCATTTCCTGCTCGACATAGCGCACGATCTCGGTCGTGACCGCCGACGGCCCCAGCGTTTCCACCGCGCGCTGCCAGCGCGCGCGGCCCTGCGCCATCATCGGTACCGGCAGGTCGTGCGCGCTCGCGAGTTGCTCGGCGATGCCCATGTCTTTGAGCATCAGGTCGAGCCGGAAACGGTCCTCGAACTTGCGCGTGATCACGTCATTCAGGAAGCGGTTCTGCGAGGCAAAGCTGTAGCCCGTCGAAACATTCATCACGTCGAGCATGGCGCGCGCATTGAGCCCGTAGGATTTGCCGACCAGCAACGCCTCGGCGGTGCAGAGAAACGAAAGCGCGGTTGTTACATTGTTGATCGCTTTCATCGTATGGCCCGCGCCGATCGGCCCGACGTGAAAGATGTGCTGGCCCATCGCTTCCAGCACCGGTCGCGCGCGGCCAAGTGCCTCGTCGCTGCCGCCGCACATGAAGACGAGGGTTGCCGTCCGCGCGCCTTCCTCCGCGCCCGAGACGGGCGCGTCCACCATTTCCACCTTCTGTTCGGCAAGTGCGTCCGCGATTTCTCGCGCGATCCATGGCTCGGCGGAAGAGCAATCGATCAGGAGCGCGCTGGGCCTGAAGCCAGCGGCGAGGCCGTTGTCGCCGAGCACGACGTCGCGCACGACGTGCCCGTTCGGCAGCATCGTCACGACGATCTCGGACGCCGCAGCGACCTCGCTCGGGCTTTTCGCAGCGCGTCCGTCGATGTCGTTTGCGACTTCGGCGGTTGTCGCCGCGTCCGCGTCGAAAACCGTCAGCTTGTGACCTGCTTTCGCAAGATTGCGCGCCATGCGGCTGCCCATGACGCCGACGCCGACAAAACCGATGTTCATGATCGGAATGCCTCCCCAATTTTATATTCGTCATGGCCGGGCTCGACCCGGCCATCCACCAGCATCGCGTCGCTTGTAAACGGCGCGTGGATCACCGGGTCTCGCGCCGCCAATCTGCTCGCCTGCGGCTCATCCGAACTCGGGCTTGCCCGTGTTCGGCAACTTAGTGTGATCGAAGTCGGACAAGTCCGACTTCGATTGGCGGCGCGGCCCGGTGATGACGAGGAAAGTGGAGTAATGACCTCTCCCCGCGAGCGGGGAGAGGTGATTCTTTCTCAATACTTCGCGCTGATCGGCAGTTCTTCCGCCGGGAAGAGGGAGATGACCACACCGCCCTTATTCGTCACGACGATCTCTTCCTCGATGCGGGCAGCCGAGTAGCCGTCCTTTGCCGGGCAGTAGGTTTCGAGCGCGAACACCATGCCTTCCTTGATCTCCATCGGGTGATCGAGGGAGACGACGCGCGAAATGATCGGCCGCTCGTGCAACGCG
Source organism: Xanthobacteraceae bacterium (assembly GCA_025929595.1). Taxonomy (GTDB): domain Bacteria; phylum Pseudomonadota; class Alphaproteobacteria; order Rhizobiales; family Xanthobacteraceae; genus JAUSIF01. The sequence goes on along the minus strand of JAICQA010000274.1, from coordinate 1,030 downwards.
AGCCCGAGCCCGTGACCGAATTGCAGGCCGAACGCCGCGAGCTCGTTCGGAAAGCCGAATTCCTCGGCCTTCGGCCATACGCTTGCGACCTTGTCGGTCGAGACGCCCGGCTTGATGAGTTCGATCGCCTTGTCGAGCCATTCGCGGCAGAGCTTGTAGGCGTCGCGCTGCGCGTCCGTGGCGCGGCCGACATTGAACGTGCGGTAATAGCAGGTGCGGTAGCCGTTATAGCTCTGCAGGATGTCGAAGAACGCCTGATCGCCCGGCCGGATCATGCGGTCGGTGAAGTTGTGCGGATGCGGATTGCAGCGCTCGCCCGAGATCGCGTTGATCGCTTCCACGTCGTCGGAGCCGTTCTCGTAGAGGAAGCGGTTCGCGTTGGCGACGATCTGCGACTCGCGGGTGCCCGGCTTCAGCTCTTCATAGATCTGGTGATAGACGCCATCGACCATTGCCGCAGCGCGCGTCAAGAGCGCCACCTCGTCGATGTTCTTGATCTCGCGCGCCTCCAGCATGATCTGCTGGCCGTCGACGATCTTGAGTCCGGCCTTCTGCAATTCGAACATCATCGGCGGTTCGACGATGTCGACACCGACCGGCAGCTTGTCGACGCCGGCTTCTCTGAGTAGCGCCGCGATTTCTTCCGCATGACGCTTCATCAGGCCGAAGCTCGGCGGCACCGTCCCGCGCAGGCCGATCAGGCCGGCCTTGCAGTTCTCGGGCTCGAGCCATGGGGAATAGAGCTTGTGATGCACGGCGGCCGAGCCGAAGTCCCACAGGATCGGCTCCTTGCCTTTGGCGAGCAGCGCGAAGCGCGCGAGCTTGTCGCGTTCCCATTCGCCGATCTTGGTCGCCGTCGTGTAGCGGATGTTGTTGACGTCGAAGAGCAGCAACGCCCCGCATTCCGAGCGCTCGAGCGCCTGCTTGGCGCGCGCGATGCGATAGCGGCGCAGCCGGTCGAACTCGACGCGGCTCTCGAAATCGACGCCCATCGTGCCCCAGGCGGGCAGGTGACGATCCCAGCGATATT
>JAICQA010000339.1 GCA_025929595.1 Xanthobacteraceae bacterium | reverse complement strand
CGGACGCGTTCGGCAAGCATGTCGCGAGCGAGGTCGAACGCTGGGGCAAGGTCATGAAGGAAGCGGGCATCCCGCAGCGCTGAGCCGAATGACAAACGCCGCGCATTCCCGCGCGCTCGGGAATGCGCGGCGATCTTATTCGCACGGGCCGAGGCGCTCGATAAATTTCGCGAAGCCTTCAAGCTGTTTCTTGATCAGGCCACGTCCGGTCTCGTCGTTGAACGTGCCGGCCTGCTCATCGAACTTCGTCTGCGCATGGGCGATGAAAATCTCGGGCTTCGTGAAGACCACCGCTTCGACGAATACCATCGTCTGCCGCAGGTGATACTGCATGCGCGCCCCGCCCACGGGGCTCGTGGACGCCGACTGAATCGCCACCGGCTTGCCCCTGAACGGCTGGTTCGGCAGCCGCGACACCCAGTCGATGGCGTTTTTCAGCGCGCCGGGAATGGAGAAATTATATTCGGGCGACACGAACAGGACGCCGTCGGCGGCGCGAATGTCCTCGGCAAAAGCCTGCACCTCGGCCGGAAAGCCGCCCGCCGCCTGTATGTCGGCGTTGAAGAACGGAAACGTATCGAAGGGTTTTGCGTCCTTCAGCTTCATGCCCGCGGGCGCGAGTTCGGGCAGCGTGCGGACGACGATCCTGTTGAACGAGTTCTTCCGCAGGCTACCGCAAATGACGAGGACTTCGGACATCGGCGACTCCGATCGGACTTCCCAGATAGTTTGTAGTCAAACATTTTGTAGCGTCAGGTCAGCGGCTCGTCCACCCACTTCTGGTAGCTCGGCCGCACGCGCAGCTTCTCGGTCCACGCTTCCATGCGCGGCGTGGCCGGACGCTCGATGAAGCTGTTCTTGAGATAGCGAAAGGAGAAGATGCCGAGCACGAGGTCCGCGAGTGTCGCGCTATCGCCTTCGAGATACGGCCGGTCGGCGAGCCGGTCCTCCACGATCTGAAACACCGCCGCGAGCTTTTTCACGTTCTCCGCAATCAACGCCTTGTCCTGTTTTTCTACCGGCGTGCGGATCGTGCTCCAGAACACCGGCACCTCGACGGCCGCAAGATGCGCCAGCTGCCAGTCGAGCCAGCGATCGACGCCCGCGCGCGCCTTCGGCTCTTTCGGGTAGATTGCCTCGCCGCCGCGCGTCATCGCGAGATAGCGGCAGATGGCGTGCGACTCCCACAGCACGTAGTCGCCGTCCTCGATCGTCGGCACGCGGCCGTTCGGATTGAGCTTGCGGTATTCGGACGTGTCCACGACGCCGAAATGCAGCCCCGCATCGATGCGCTCGTAGGAGAGCTTCAGTTCTTCCGCGACCACGAGCACCTTCTTGACGTTGCCCGAATTCGCGCGTCCCCAGATTTTGATCTTGTCGGCCATGTCGTCCTCCCGGTGCCGTCACTTATAGCCGAAGACCGGAGGTAAAGCGCACGGTTGGCGTTCCGCAATTTTGGGACTACAGAAAATTTCCTCGGCCACACCGCTCATTCCCGCGCAAGCGGGAATCCAGTGCTGGGTCTCCGCTTTCGCGGGGACGAGCGGAAGGAGAGAAGCAAAATGACTTCGCCGTTCAGCCTCAAAGATAAGGTCGCCATCGTCACCGGCTCGAGCCGCGGCATCGGCAAGGCCTCGGCCGAAGTCATGGCGCGGCTGGGCGCGAAGGTCGTGATCTCAAGCCGTAAGGCGGAGCCTTGCGAGGAAGTCGCGAAGAGCATCCGCGACGAAGGCTTCGAGGCGGTTGCAATCCCGTGCAACATCTCGCGCAAGGAAGAGATCGAGGCGCTGGTCGCGAAGACCAGGTCGCGGTTCGGCCCTCCCGACATCCTCGTCTGCAATGCCGCGGTGAATCCGGTCTATGGGCCGCTCAGCGAGATCACCGACGAAGCCTTCGACAAGATCATGTCCTCGAACGTGAAGAGCAATCTGTGGCTTTGCCATCTCACCATGCCCGACATGGCCGCACGCGGCGGCGGTTCGGTCGTGATCGTGTCGTCGATCGCCGGCCTGCGCGCGAGCGAAAACATCGCGGCCTACGGCATCTCGAAATCCGCTGACTTCGGTCTCGCCCGCAACCTCGCCGCCGAATGGGGCCCGAAGAACGTGCGTGTGAACTGCGTGGCGCCGGGCCTGGTGAAAACCGACTTCGCTCGCGCCCTGTGGGAAAATCCGTCGGCGCTCGAATATCGCAACAAGCGCACACCACTCCGCCGCATCGGCGAGCCGGAGGAAATCGGCACCGTCGTCGCCTTCCTCGCCTCGCCGGCGGCGAGCTTCATCACCGGCGAGATCGTCGTGGCGGATGGCGGGGTGATGATTTCGTAAGGCCATATGAGGGTTAACTCAAAATTCAAAAACACTCCCCTCATGCGCGGGCTTGACCCGCGCATCCAGAAGGCCATGCAAATCTGCCCTGGATGGCCGGGTCAAGCCCGGCATGAGGGAATAACGTTGGATGGACTCATTGGGCAGCCGCTCCCCGGAATGACGAGCTAGCTACCCCGCGTTCCCCGTCGCCGCGTATTTCTTGAGCTCCATCTTGGTCACCGTCTCGCGGTGTACCTCGTCCGGCCCGTCGGCGAGGCGCAGCGTGCGCGCATGCGCATAGGCCATGGCGAGATGGAAATCCTGCGAAACGCCCGCCGCGCCGCACATCTGAATCGCGCGGTCGACCACTTTCAGCGTCACGTTGGGCGCCACCACCTTGATCATGGCGATCTCGGCACGCGCCGCCTTGTTGCCCACCTCGTCCATCATGCGCGCGGCGTGCAGCGTGAGCAGCCGCGCCTGGTCGATCTCCATACGCGATTCCGCGATCCAGTGCCGGTTGACGCCGTGGTCGATCAGCTTCTTGCCGAAGGCCGTGCGCGACATGCCGCGCTGGATCATGGTCTCGAGCGCCCGCTCCGCCACGCCGATCGTGCGCATGCAGTGATGGATGCGGCCCGGCCCGAGGCGGCCCTGCGCAATCTCGAAGCCCCGTCCTTCGCCGAGCAGGATGTTCGACGCCGGCACGCGCACGTCCTTGAACTCGACTTCGGCGTGGCCGTGCGGCGCGTCGTCGTAGCCGAACACGCTCAGCGCGCGCTTTACCGTCACGCCTTTCGTCTCCATCGGGACCAGCACCATCGACTGCCGCTTATGCGTTTCGGCCTTGGGGTCCGTCTGCCCCATGAAGATCGCGATCTT
>JAICQA010000409.1 GCA_025929595.1 Xanthobacteraceae bacterium | reverse complement strand
CTTGACGCGCGGATACATGTCCGGCGCGAACATCCGGTAGGCCGTCGCCGCTTCGAGATCCGGCAGCACCGTGCCGTTGACCCACGGCGTCGGCTTGTTCGCCATCGCGTCGGAGAAGGCCCAGAACATGTCGCGCATGGCAATGAGCTCGCCCAGCAGCGCCTGGTTGCCGCGGAACTGGTCGGCACCGGTGATGTGCAGCGCCTTTGCGACCAGCGCCGCGATGAAATCGAGCTTGACGGCGTAGCGCGTGCAGCCCTGAAAGCAGAAACCCTCTAGGAAGCCAGACTTCGGATGAAACTGCCTGATCGGCTCGAGGTCGCGGTGCACGAGCACGTCCTCCCACGGCACGAACACATCCTCGAGCACGAAGATCGCGTCGTTTTCGTCGAACCGGCTCGACAGCGGATAGTCGAACGGCGAGCCCGAGGTCGTGGCGTTTTGTTCGTAGGACGTGCGGCAGAAGAGTTTGCAGCCCGGCGCGTCCATCGGGAGAATGAACATGACGGCGAAGTCCGGATCGGCGGTCGCGCTGGCCGCGTTCTGGCCGAGGAAGTTGTAGTGCGTGAGCGCCGACGACGTCGCCACCACCTTGGCTCCGCTCACCACGATGCCGGCGTCGGTCTCCTTCTTGATGGTGACATAGACGTCCTTCACCTCCGACGACGGCCGACCGCGATCGACCGGCGGATTGACGATGGCGTGGTTCATGAACAGCACGGCTTCCTGCGCCCGCTTGTGCCAGGCGCGCGCGTTATCCGCGAACTTGCCGTAGAACTCGGCGTTTGCGCCGAGCGAATTCATGAGCGACGCCTTGTAGTCGGGCGTGCGCCCCATCCAGCCGTAGCTGAAGCGCGACCAGTCGGCGATCGCGCGCTGCTGCGCCACCGTGTCCGCGCGCGAGCGCGCCGGCTTGAAATAGCGGTGCGTATAGCCGCCATTGCCGGTGTCGGTCGGCGCGGTCAGCACGTCTTTGGTTTTGGGGTCGTGCAATGCGTCGTAGAGGCGCGCGATGGAGCGCGCGGAATTGCGGAACGCGGGATGCGCGGTGACGTCGGCCACCAGTTCGCCGTCGATATAGACCTCGCGCCCGTCGCGCAGGCTGTCGAGATATTCCCGGCCGGTGAAGGGCCGCTTCTTGTCGGCGCGAATGTCCTCGGGACGCATGTCGACCTCTTTCAATTCCTTCGTCGGGGCGAAGCATAGTGCGCGCACGGGCTCGCGTCCTGCGCGCAGGGCGCATGGCCTTAGCCAACGCTCCGCGGCCCGGCGTCTTGAGGCGGCCGGGCTCGCCTGTCCCTGTTTCCTTCTCCCTCGAAAGGGAAATGGAGCGCCGGGAGGCGCCGAGGTGCTGGCGAGGCACCTCGCGGGCCTTGCGATCGGCCCGCGGGAACGCTTGCGAGGCGCTCCCGCCTCTCTGGCGAAGAGAGGCGGCGCCTCCGGGCGCTCCATCGCCGGTGCAGCCCATGACGCCGCGCCGGCCCCTTTCGCCCCAAGGGGCGATCAGGTGATGTACTTATATTCCTAACTATGGAGTGTCAAGGGTTGACTTGCAGGCGATGGGGCGAAGAATGCCGGGACTGGAACGGGAGAGCGCGTATGCGGATTGTCGTGGCGGGGTGTGTGGTGCTGGCAGTCGCTGGAAGCGCGCTGGCGGAGGACGTCAAGGGCAGCCGCGACCACCCGCTCCTGCCGCGCTACGAGGGCTCCGAGATCGTCCGTCACGAGACGCAGGCATTCACCGACTACCGGCTCCTGAACGCGCCGGTAAAGAACTACGGCGGCATCGAGAAGAACGCCGCTTCCGCGCTGCCGCTCGAAGGAAAGCTCACACGCCTCACCTATCGCGCGCCCGCCGAGCGCTCGGCACTCGAGGTTTTCCGCAACTATGAGAAAGTGCTGAAGGACAAGGGCTTCGAGCCGGTCTTCGCCTGCGCGCGCGGCGACTGCGGCGGGCGCAATTTCAATCACACCATCGCCGAGGGCAAGCTCTACGGCCTGTTCGGCGAGTATCAGGCCGAGCAGCAGTATCTCGCCGCGCGCCTCGCGCGTCCGGAGGGCGATGTTTACGCGGCGCTCTATGTGGTGCTGAACAAGTCGGGCGGCGGCCCGAACCGCAACCGCGCCATCGTCCAGCTCGACGTGATCGAGCTGAAGAAGATGGAAGAGCGCATGGTGGTGGCGAAGGCCTCCGACATGCAGCGCGAGATCGGCACCGCGGGCCGCGTCGCGGTCTACGGCATCCTGTT
>JAICQA010000454.1 GCA_025929595.1 Xanthobacteraceae bacterium | reverse complement strand
GACTCGGCCGGTGAGCGCAGCGATGGCCGGATCGGCACCCTCGATCAGACCGTCGTCGCGGATGGTCTCGATCTTCTCGAGGTTGTTGGAGTAAGTGACCGAGCCGCCGGTCAGGTTCCCGACCGGGCTGCCGGCGCGCTTGATCAAGCCCTGATGGGATGGACGGCCCCCGCTTCGGCATCGTGTGCCAGTGTGGGCCGTCGAAACCACCCACAGCAAGGGGAGCCGTCCACGATGCAAGTTACGATGATCGGGCTGGACTTGGCAAAGAACGTGTTTCAGGTTCACGGCGTCGACGCGCATGAGCGCCCGGTGCTGCGCAAGCGGTTGTCACGCGCCAAGGTCGCGGAGTTCTTCGCGCAACTTCCTCCCTGCCGCGTCGGGATGGAGGCGTGTCCGGGGGCGCATTGGTGGGCGCGGCAATTGCTCCAACTCGGCCACGACGTCAAGCTGATGCCGCCGCAATACGTCCGCCCCTACGTCAAGCGGAACAAGAACGACGCCGCGGACGCAGAGGCCATCTGCGAGGCCTTGACACGTCCGTCGATGCGCTTCGTGCCGGTGAAGAGCCTCGACCAGCAAGCGGCGCTGCTGCTGCACCGGACCCGCGACCTCCTGGTCGCCCAGCGCACGCAACTCACCAATGCGCTGCGCGGCCATCTTGCCGAGCTCGGGGTGGTCGCCGCGAAGGGCATCGGGCGCGTGCGCGAGCTCGTCACGCTCCTCGCCGAGGCCAACGACGACCGCGTTCCTCCGCTCGCGAGAGAGGTCTTGATGACGGTGGTCGTGCAGCTGCGCGAGGTCGAGCAGAAGATCACCGAGCTCGAGCGGCAGCTCCTCGGTTGGCACCGGACCAACGAGGTCAGCCGGCGGTTGGCAACGATTCCCGGCGTAGGACCGATCACGGCGACCGCGCTCGTCGCGACAGTAGGCGATCCAGCGTACTTCCGATCCGGACGGCAGTTCGCGGCTTGGCTCGGACTGGTCCCTCGCCAGCGTTCCAGCGGCGGCAAGGAATGGCTCGGCGGCATCAGCAAGCGCGGCGATGGCTACCTCCGGCGGCTGCTCGTGCATGGCGCCCGAACGGTGGTGCGCTGGCAGAAGGTTCGCGACCCGGCGTCGACCTGGCTGGGCAATCTCCTGACGCGGCGCCCGGTAAACGTCGCCACCGTCGCCCTCGCCAACAAGAACGCACGGATCGCGTGGGCGCTGATGATCCGGGACGAGACCTTCCAAGCCGGATACGTACCCAAGGCGCGTGCTGCGTAGGGCGGACATCCTCCCGCCCCTCGCGGTGGCCGCGAGGGTGACGAGGCTTCTCGAGCTTGCGAGGGCATCGAGCATGTGATGGCTCACCGGTCGGACCGGGATCGACCCAAACCCGTCCAGTTCCCCGCGCGACGAAGCGCGTAGCCCCTGGTTGGACGTCGATCCGCGGATCCCATCAGGGCCAGCGGCCGTTCGGCCGCAACTCAAGGCCGGATACATGGCTGCAACCGACCTCGGACCATCCAATATGCTCAAAGCTCTTGCAAGGCGGGGGCCGTCCATACATGGAACTGGCAAGCCGCTCAGCCCCTCCCCGCCGCCGCCTGACCCGCGGCCTTCACCGGAGGGTTACACTTCTTCGGTGTCAGGCCAAAGTGAGCGCCCACCGCTTTGGAACGCGCGAAGCGTTCGGGCTGGTCGACCGCGGCTTTGAAGGTCATCGCCACCACGGCGCCGACGCCCGGGATGGTCATCAGCCGGCGGCACACCTCATCCGCG
>JAICQA010000207.1 GCA_025929595.1 Xanthobacteraceae bacterium | reverse complement strand
GCTTCACGCAGGCGGGCTCGGAAGTGTCGGCGCTCCTGGGCCGCATCCCGTCGGCGGTGGGCTATCAACCTACGCTCGCGACCGACATGGGCGCGCTGCAGGAGCGCATCACCACCACCCAGAAGGGTTCGATCACCTCGGTGCAGGCCATTTACGTGCCGGCCGACGATCTGACCGATCCGGCGCCCGCGACCTCGTTCGCGCACTTGGACGCGACGACCGTGCTGTCGCGCGGCATCGCGGAAAAGGGCATTTATCCGGCCGTCGACCCGCTCGATTCGACCTCGCGCATGCTGACGCCGCTCGTCGTCGGCGAGGAGCACTATGCGGTGGCCCGCCAGGTGCAGCAGATCCTGCAGCGCTACAAGGCGCTGCAGGACATCATCGCCATTCTGGGCATGGACGAGCTTTCGGAAGAGGACAAGATCGCGGTCGCCCGCGCTCGCAAGATCGAGCGCTTCCTCAGCCAGCCCTTCCATGTGGCCGAAGTCTTCACCGGCTCGCCCGGCAAGTTCGTGGAACTCGCGGACACCATCAAGGGTTTCAAGGGCCTGTGCGACGGCAAGTACGATCACCTGCCGGAAGCCGCCTTCTACATGGTCGGCACCATCGAAGAGGCGGTCGAGAAGGGCAAGAAGCTGGCCGCGGAGGCCGCTTAAGGGTCAGCGATGCGGGCGAACGCCACCGTCACCTACGCGATCATCGGCCTCCTGATCGGGGCGCTCGCGGGCTATCTGACGCGGCCGGAATCGGCCGAGATCAAGATCGGCCCGGTGCAGATCGAGGTGACGGGCAAGGGCATCGACCGCGGCGGCGGCGATCTCACGTCGAGCCAGTTGCAGCATGTGCTGCTGGTCGGTCTTATCGGCGGCCTGATCGGGGTGGGTTTCGGCTTCATGGTCGATCGCGGCAAGTTCAAGGTCTGATGGATTATGGCAACGCTTCCGTTTGAACTCGTTTCGCCGTCGCGCCTCGTCTTCTCCGGCGAGGTCGAGCAGGTCGATGTGCCGGGCGCTGAGGGTGATTTCGGCGTGCTGCCGGGCCACGCGCCGTTCATCTCCATGCTGCGGCCGGGCATCCTTACGATCCGGAACGGCAACGACGTACAGCGCTATTTCGTGCGCGGCGGCTTCGCGGAAGTGAACCCGGACGGGCTCACGGTGCTTGCCGAGACCGCGGTGCCGGTTGAGGAAGTCCCCGCCGACGCGTTCACCAACGAAATCCGCGCGATCGAGAAAGCGATGGCCGAGGCCAAGGACGACGCCGAGCGCTGGAAGCACGCCGAGCTGCTCGAGCAGATGAAGGCGGCGGCCACGCATTTCGGACAGGTGCCGACGACGGCCGCGCACTGAAGCGCGCGACGGCAGATACAAAAAACCCCGGCAACTTGCCGGGGTTTTTCTTTTGGGCTCAGCGAGCCGGTGCTGGGCTCTTTTCCGTCGCGCCCTCGATCGTCGCGTGCAGGTGTTCCACCAGCTTGTCGTCAAGCTTGAGCCGCGCGGCGAGCATGCCGAGATAGCCGCGCTCGGCCGGGTTATCGACGTCGATGGCGAGCAGCGAAGCAGCATAGATTTCCGCCGCTTCTTCGGGCGTGCGGACGCCCTCTGCGACCGAGTCGATGTCGAGCGGACGGCGCAGTTCGTCGACCACAAAGGCCTTGTCGTCGGATGACAGATTGAGCCGGTCCATCTGCGCGAAGATGTTTGCCTGCTCGGTCGCGTCCACGTGGCCGTCGGCCTTGGCGGCCGCGATCATGGCGCGCAGGAGATGACGGCCGAGCGACTGCTGCTCGGCTTCGCTCGCCGGATTGAACGGCGTGCCTTGCGGCGCGGGGAGCGCCGGAACGCTCGCGGCGGTCTGCGCGGTGGTTGTCGGCGACTGACCCGCCTGGTAATTCCGGTACGCGTGGTAGGCGAGCGCGCCGAGCGCTGCCATGCCGCCGTAAGTCGCGACATTGCCCGCCATCTTGCGCGCGGACTTCGAGCCGAGCAGGACGGCGACCAAGCCGCCTGCGACTGCGCCGCCGCCGATGCCGCCAAGATTGCCGCTCAGCATCCCGCCCGCGCTGCGCGCGAGGTCGCCGAGTGGGCTCTGGTTTTGGTTGGGTTGGCCGTACTGGTTCTGATCCGGCTGCTGGCCGCTGAGAAACTGATCAAGCAAACGCTTCGTGTCGAGCATTCGGAATTCCTGATTTGCGTGGGAACGTTGTTGCTATGGGAAAGAAAGGCGGCGCAGCGAGGGCGCGGCCTGCGACGCAACGCCCCGATTCCGCCTTTGTTCACGCGAGATGCGCGAATTCTTGGATCACTTTCTCGTAGACGAGCCGCTTGAACGGGATGATGAGATCCGGGAGTCGCTCCATCTTCTCCCAGCGCCATTCGGCGAATTCAGGCTCATGGCCGCCGGCCGGATTGAGCACGTCGATCTCGGAGTCCTTGCCGGTAAATCGCAGCGCGTACCATTTCTGCGTCTGGCCGCGATACTTGCCCTTCCAGGCCTGGCCGACGATGTCGCGCGGAATGTCGTAGGAGAACCACGCGCTCGACTCGGCCAATTTCTCCACCGAAGTGACGTTCGTCTCTTCGTAGAGCTCGCGTAGCGCCGCAGGCCAGGGATCTTCGTTCGCGTCGACGCCACCTTGCGGCATCTGCCAGCTGTGGGTGTCGTCAACGTGCTCGGGGCCGTCCGTTCGGCGGCCGACGAACACCAGTCCCTTGCGGTTCAGCAGCATGACACCGACGCAAGAGCGGTAGGGCAGGTCTTCGAACTTCTTCATGCCGGTAGTGTATCAGCTTTGCCGCGGGCGTATGGCAATGGCGCTGAGCGGCACAATGCGAATGCCGCGCGATTCCACGGTCTTCGCCCAGCGCGCGATACGCTCGATCGAAACGGGGAGGGCGCTCGCCACGCCGACCGCGTGCTCGCGTTCGAGTGCGAGCCGTTCGAGACGCTCGAGCGCGATGTCGATATCGGACCAATTGGCCTTTGCATCGATCACGATGTCGGCCTTGAGGTAGGGCGCCTTGGCAGCGTCCGCCGCGCGCCGCGCGATACTGCGCGTGGAGGTGCCGTCATCGAAATAGAGCAGCCCGCGCTTCGCCAATTCCGCCAGAACCGGCGCCATGGCGCCTTCGTTGGCGGTGAAGCGCGCGCCCATGAAATTGGCGATGCCGACATAGCCATGCGAGCGGCTCAGGAACCAGTAGAGCCGATCGATGTTCTGGTCCTTTGGCAGGCTCGTGAGCAGCGTCTGCGGGCCGGGATCGTTGTCGGGATAGTCGAACGGCTCCATCGGCAATTGAAGCAGAAATTCGTGGCCGTCGTCGCGGGCTTTCGCCGTCCAGCGCGTGAGATCGGCAGTGTGCGGCGCGAAGGCGAAGGTGATCGCGCCGGGAAGCTTGACGATCGACTCCGTCGTGGCGCTTTCACTGATGCCCAGTCCGCTCACGACGATCGCAATGCGCGGGCCTTTGCGTGCAGCCGCGCCACCGTCCGCGCGCGAATAGACATCGAGCGGCCGGGCGCCATCGGGCCCGACGCGGGGGATGGGGCCGTGCGGAGAATCTTCCATCAGGCGTGAATCGAGCGAGCTTCCCGTGCCGACAGGTTTATCGGTGGGGTCGCTACCCTTGACCGGCACCTGCGTGCGAGCGCCACTTTTGCCGTCGATGATCGTGACGGTCTGCTCGCCGATCGCGGCGGCGGATTGCTTGGCGCTGTCGATTGCCGTTGACGCGCCGGCTTTCGGTTGCGGCTTTTGAATTGTCGCCGTGGCTATGGGTTCGCCGCCCAAGGGGTCGTCGACGAAGATCGCCCAGCCAAGCCCGGTCACGACGGTCGCCGCCAGGGCAAGCGTAATGAGCGGCAACAGCAACGGCTTCCAGCGCGCGGAAGGACGCTGCGCGGGCCGGGTGAGCGGGGTATTGAGATCGTCAGGCGCCAATGCGCGATCCTCGCCGCGAATCGCGGGCAGTGTACCATCGGAGAGTCGGGCACAATCGGCAAAGAAAAACCCCGCCTTAGGGGCGGGGTTTGTCGTTTCGTCGTGCCGGGTGCTCAGTTGGGAACCGGCGCTTTCGGATTTGGCGGAAAGGCCGAGTGCTTCTGCACGCCGCGCAGCAGATCGAGCGCGAGCAGCAGCTGCTTGTCGTCCTTGGCTTCCCGCGGAACATAGGCCGGCGAGCCCGCCTTTTCCTCTTCCTTGTCGCCGGCGGAGAGATGGCCGCGCAGCGAGGACTCGCCGCGGGTCTCGACCTTGCCCTTCAGCTCATCCGGCAGGTCCTGGATCAGCTCGATGTCGGGCGCGATGCCCTTGGCCTGGATGGAGCGGCCGGCCGGTGTGTAGTAGCGCGCGGTCGTCAGCTTCAAGGCGCCGAACTGGCTGATCGGAATGACGGTCTGCACCGACCCTTTGCCGAAAGAGCGGCTGCCGAGCAGCGTGGCGCGCCGATGATCCTGCAACGCGCCGGCCACGATCTCCGATGCAGAAGCAGAGCCGCCGTTGACCAGCACGATCAGCGGCTTGCCGTTGGTGAGATCGCCGGGACGTGCGTTGTGGCGCTGCGTGTCGTCCGCGGCGCGACCGCGGGTCGAGACGATCTCTCCGCGCTCGAGGAAGGAGTCGGTGACCGCGATCGCCTGGTCAAGCAGGCCGCCGCCGTTGTTGCGCAGGTCGACAATGTAGCCCTTCAGCTTGTCGGACGGGACCTGCTTGTTGATTTCGGCGATGCCGGCGCGGAGCTGCTCGAGCGTGCGCTCGCCCTGGAAGCTCGTAATGCGCAGATAGCCGATGTCTTCGCCCTCGACGCGAGCGCGGACGTTGCGGATCGAGATGATCTCGCGCACGATCGTGACCTCTACCGGCGTTTCGACGCCCTTGCGGTCGATCTTGAGCTTGATCGAGGAATTCACGGGGCCGCGCATCTTGTCGACGGCCTGTTCAAGCGTCAGCCCTTTCACGGGCTCGCCGTTCAGGTGCGTGATGAGATCGTTCGGCTGGATGCCGGCGCGGTGGGCAGGCGTTCCGTCCATCGGCGTGACGACCTTGACCAGTCCGTTCTCCATCGTGACCTCGATGCCGAGGCCGCCGAATTCGCCGCGCGTTTGCGTCTGCATGTCGCGGAAGTTCTTGATGTCGAGAAACGCGGAATGCGGGTCGAGCGATGTCAGCATGCCGTTGATGGCCGACTCGATCATCTTCGCCTCGTCGGGCTTCTCGACATACTTGTCGCGC
>JAICQA010000204.1 GCA_025929595.1 Xanthobacteraceae bacterium | reverse complement strand
GACGAGTTGGCCCGGACCATCGCCGAAGTCGGCGCCAACGCCGCGCAGTCGTCGCGGCTGGCCGCGGACGCAGTGAGCGAAGCGGAATCCACCAATCGCACGATCGACGAGATGGCGCTGATGGCGAAAGAGATAGGCGACGTGACGGGCTTGATCGCGTCGATCGCGGCGCGCACCAACCTGCTTGCACTCAATGCAACGATCGAGGCGGCGCGGGCGGGCGAGGCGGGACGTGGCTTTGCTGTTGTGGCGCAGGAAGTGAAGGCGCTTGCCGCGCAGACTGCGTCGGCGACCCAGAATATCGCCACCCGCATCGAAGCGATCCAGAGCACAACGGCGCGCTCGGTGAGTGCCATTCAGGGCGTCTCCGGCACCATCGACAAGCTCGACCAGTTCTCGGCCCTCATCGCGGCGGCGGTTGAGGAGCAGGCGGTAGCGGCACGCGACATCGCCAGCAACGTCAATGCGGCTGCCAACGGCGTGGGCCATATGAACGCGGCGATCGGGGAGATCGAATCGATCGCAGGCCGGACGGCGTTGTCGGCGGGGGTTCTTGGCCACTCCGCGGTCGAGGTGGCGAGACAGACCGAGCGCATCCGCAATCGCGTCCGAGCGTTCACCGACGAAATCCGTGCACTGCAGGCCGGCTAGGACCGGCGAACCCCGTAGCGCCAGAAAAAAGCCCCAGCCTTCAAGCTGGGGCTTTTCATTCTTGCGCCGCGATTACTGCTGCTTTGCGGGCGGGGTCGCCGGCGGCGCGGCGGCCGGCGGAGTCGCCGGCTGCGTCTTCGTTGCGGGCGGGGTGGTGTCCGTGCCGGCGGTCTGCGTGTTGTCGCCGCCGAAAGCGAAGATCAACACGCCGATAAACAGGGCAATGCCGACGAACCAAGCCGCCGCCATGCCAGGGCTGTAACCTTGTGAACGCATTTCGTGCGCAGAGCGCGAGCTCAGCGCATCATAAGCGGGATCCCGGTACAACGGATCACGCGGATCGCGATAATCGCTCATGGTCGCCTCCATCGTCCTTGCTCCAGATAAACGGCGAAGATGGTGCGCGGGTTCCCGCGGCGATTCAGGCGAAAGCAGGGTATCTCGCGGGCAGCGGGGTGGCGATCAGATCAAGGTGGCGGCCACGGCCCAGACGATGATGAAGGCCCGGGCGAGCGTCGCCCAGATTTGTCGGCCCTCGTAGCGCGCAGCGCTTTGCCAGACTGCGATAATCATCAGCAAATTATAGGGAGCGGGCAGAAAGAAAACGACGGCCGCGATCCAGCCGGGATAGTCACCGGCGACCAGTGCGAACGAAGCGATGGTCGTCAGCAGATTGAGGACGGTTCCGAAGCATACCGCGTATTCCCAGAACACACGGCTCAGGGAGATGCGGCCGTTCCAGAGATCGGCGAGGAGTCGTCGTTGCCGATTCATGGATAGCGCATCACCGGGTTCTCCAGCGTGCCGAGGCCGGTGACTTCGATCTTCACCGGGCCACCGTATTTTGTCACGTCGGCCGTGTGCAGGCTGCGCTTGGCGCCTCCCGGACGGAAGGCGGTCCCCATGGCGATCACATCGCCGGGCCAAAGCGAGTGGAAGCGGGTGATGAAGGCGATCGCCTCGGGCACCGGGTATTTGTAATAGGCGGTGGAGTCCTCCGCGATCAGCTCGTCCTTGTGCCAGCAGCGCACTTCGAGCGCATGCGGGTCCGGCACTTCGTCGCGCGTCACGAGCCACGGTCCCATCGGCGCGAAGGTGTCGGCGCCCTTGTAGCGCGCGGCGTAGGATAGGTGCTGCTCGACGCGTTCCACCTCGTTCGGATTATCCTGCTTCGGATAGAGCGCATAGTAATGGACCCGGTCCTGCGAGCGCATGGCATTGCCGGTCATGTCGTTCAGGATCGAATACCCGTACACGACATCGAGCGCGTCGGCCGCCGGCACGTCGCGGCAGTGACGGCCGATGACGACCGCGAGCTCCGGCTCGGGGTGGACGCTGCCGTAATATTCGTGGACGACGATGGCGCCCCTGTGCCCGACGAGCGATGACGCGGGCTTCATGAAGAAAAGCGGATGATCCGGCGCGCTGATCTTGCGTTCGTCGCTCGCCGAGTTATTGAGCGCGATGCCGAGAATTTTCGACGGACGCCGAACCGGCGGATGCCATTCAATATCCGACGAGTCGATGCCTTCAATCGCCTCGGGGTTGCTGGCGACATAGGCAGCGGCCGCCGCGAGGATACGCGTACCTTGTTCACCGGACTCGATCAGCGCGATCATGTCGGCGGGGAGCGGCGGCACGCCGATCGCCTTCGCCACGTCGGCGAGGTCGACCAGAAATCCGTCGACCGAGAAGCCGATCCGGTCACGGTCGCGATAGCGGAAGCTGGCAAGTTTCATCGAGGCGGTCCGAACGGCACTGCCGTCACGGCATCGGGATGTCGCCGGTGTTCTTCGGCACCTGATAGCCGCGCTGCACGGCCGGGCGTTTGGCGATCGTTTCGTACCAGCGCTTCACGTTGGGATACTGCTTCATGTCGATCTGCTGCCATTCGAAGCGCGACAGCCATGGCCAGATCGCCATGTCGGCAATGGAGTATTCGTCGGCGACAAACTCGCGGCTTTCAAGACGCTTGTTCAGCACGCCATAAAGCCGATTGCCTTCCTTGAGGTAGCGCTCCTCGGCATAGGGCGCCTTGCCGGCGTTGAATTTCACGAAGTGATGGACCTGGCCGAGCATGGGGCCGGGGCCGCCCATCTGCCACATGAGCCATTCGATGACGCGGTAGCGCGCCTCGCCATCCTTTGGGAGAAACTTGCCGGTCTTGTCCGCGAGGTAAATCAGGATCGCACCCGACTCCATCAACGACATGCCGTTGTCGCGATCCACGATCGCCGGGATGCGATTGTTCGGGCTGATCTTGAGAAAGTCCGGCTTGAACTGCTCATCCTTGCCGATATCGACCGGGTGCACTTCGTAGGGCAAGCCCATTTCCTCGAGGGCGATGGAAGCCTTGCGGCCGTTGGGCGTGGTCCAGGTGTAGAGGTCGATCAAGGGTGCTCGTCCTTCCTGCAGCGGTCGGTCTTTGCCGGCATACGAACGGCGCCCCGCGGCGCCGGGAAGATGCTTAAACGGTCGTGGCGGGGGCGTCGACCCCGCAGAGGCGTGGCCCGTGCATGGGCCGCATGTGGGCAAGCGCATGTACAAGGCACGAGCGCTTCGCCACAAGCCTGTGCATGAAGGATATCGCCCCCCGCCGCCCGGAAGACATTGCCATCGCCGTGGCGCCGGCGGGTTTCGTGCTGCTGTGGAGCACCGGATTCATCGGTGCGAAATTCGGGCTCCCGTATGTCGAGCCGCTGACCTTCCTGTCGCTGCGCTTCGGCCTGGTGTTTCCGATGCTCGGGCTGTTTGCCCTTGCCGTACGCGCGGAGTGGCCGCGCGGGGCGGCGATCGGTCATAACATCGTCAGCGGCGTGCTGCTGCACGGGCTTTATCTCTCCGGCGTCTTCATCGCGATCCACCGCGGGATGCCGGCGGGAATCGCCGCGCTCATGGTCGGCCTGCAGCCGATCCTGACATCGACGCTGGCGAGCCGCTGGATCGGCGAAACGGTGCGTCCGCTGCAATGGACCGGTCTCGTGCTCGGATTGGTCGGCGTCTATTTCGTCGTCGAGGGCCGGTTCGGCGACGGGCAGTCGTCGTGGCTCGCGTGGGGTGCAGTGAGCGTCGCCTTGTGCGGCGTCACGGTCGGCACGCTCTATCAGAAGCGTCATGGCGGCGGCGATTTGCGCGGCACAATGCCGGTGCAATATGCGGCTGCGCTCGTGTTTTGCGGCACCGGCGCGCTCCTGTTCGAAACGCGCGACGTGCAGTGGACGGGCGAATTCATCTTCGCGCTCGGCTGGCTCAGCCTCGTTCTGTCGTGGGGCGCGATTTATCTGTTCTACTGGCTGATCCGGCGCACGACCGCGACCAGGCTCGTAAGCCTGTTCTATCTCGTGCCGCCGGTAACGGCGCTGATGTCCTATTTCCTGTTCGGCGAGAAACTCGCGCCGCTCGCTCTTGTCGGCATGGCCGCGTGCGGGGCCGGGGTTTTCCTCGTCAACTGGAGTCCTGCCAGCGAGCGGGCCTAAATGCCGCGCCGTTTCTGATTTAGGCACCTTTGACGCGCCGACGGCGACTGTGCATCCTACTTTGGTATCGCCATGAGGTTTGCCGATGCCCCTTCACGATTTGCTCTGTGTACTTGAAGCCAGCGACAGCCCTTTGAAGTCGGCTCTGGATCAATCGCTCGCGCTTGCGCGCGGCTACAAGGTCGACGTCCTGCTTGTGGCCGCCGGGCCGAAAGCCACCCCGCCTTATTCGGTGTTCGGCGCCGACATGGTCGGGGAAATATTCATGGCGGAGAATGAGAAGGTCCGGCAGCGCGCTGAAGCAATGGCAGCGGAGGCGAAGTCGCGCCTTTCAAGCGCAGGCGTCCAAGGCAACGTCGAATTATCGCTCGACGCGTTTCAGGATGTGCTCGTCCGCATGCGTCAGTTCGCGCTATGCCGCGATCTGACTGTCATGGATCGCCCGGGCGGACCCGTGGAGCGAAAGGAAATTCTCTTCGAGGAGGTCCTGTTCTCCGCCGGCCGGCCGGTGTTGCTGCCGTCCGACGCGGTCGCCGAAAAATTCGCGAAGATCGCCTTTGCTTGGGACGGGTCTTCCCATGCGGCGCGGGCGTTATCGCAGGCCCTCCACCTTTTCGATGGGATCAAGGAGGCGGAAGTCCTGGTCGTCCAGGGCGAGAAGGATCTCACAGGCATCGCGCCGACCAAGAACATCGCGGCGCATATCGAGCGGTGCGGCGTGGCGGCAAAAGTCATCGAGCTGAAAATGGAAGCGGACGGCGTCGGCGCGACCATCGACAAGCATGCCTCGAAGGCTGGCGCGGACCTGATCGTGATGGGTGCGTTCGGCCGTTCACGCCTGCGCGAATTCGTGCTCGGCGGCGTTACGCGGAAGCTGACGCAGGCCTCGAGCAAGCCGCTGCTGCTCGCGCATTGAGGCGCGGCGCTACCGTTTCCCGCCGGTCGGACGTTCGCGGGGCGCGATCACGAGCTGGGTCTGGGTGACGATCGCCGCGAGCTTGCCGTCGCCGCGCGTGATGCGCGTCTGCCAAACCATGGTCGTGCGTCCGCGATGGAGCGGTGTACATTCCGCGCGCGCCGTGTCGCCGATCGGAACTCCGGATAAGAAATTCGTCTTGCTCTCGATCGTGACAGT
>JAICQA010000097.1 GCA_025929595.1 Xanthobacteraceae bacterium | reverse complement strand
TCTTTGGAACGCGCGCCGGGTGTTGCGCTGAAGACGGCGATATGGGTCGCGCGAGTCGCAACCTATATCGCGATGTTCGTGGGCGTCGGCGGCGTTTTCTTCGTCGTCTGGGTCGCGGCCGGCCCGCCTTATCCGGCCGGGCGCTTTCTCCATACGCTTCTGCTGGTCGGTCTTGTTGCCGCGCCTGTTTCGCTCGGCTTGCAGGGCGTCGACCTGCTGAGCGTCCCGCTGACGTATCTTGCCACTTCGGCTGTCTGGCAGGCCGGCCTGCGCTCGTCCTACGCCATGACGGCGGCTGCTGCCTTCGTCTCTTTCTTCGTCGCCTGGGTTGCACTCGCCGTTTCATCCCGCCGGACGGCGCGGGTCGCTGCGAGCATCGCGTTCGTCGGAGTCGGGCTGGCACTGGCGGCCAGCGGTCACGCGAGCGCGGCGGAGCCGCAATTCCTGATGCGGTCTGCTGTATTCGTGCATGCACTTTCTATTGCGTTCTGGATGGGCGCGCTCCTGCCCCTGGCCGCCAGCCGGCCGGATCGATCGCAGGGGCCGCGCACGGCGCTGCGTCGTTTGTCGCGCGTGGTCCCGTTCGTCCTTGCGGCGCTGCTCGCGAGCGGCGCCGTGCTCGCCTGGGTGCAGGTTGGAGAGGTCCCGGCACTCTGGCGCACGGATTACGGACGCCTGTTGTTGGCGAAGCTCGGGCTTGTTGCTCTCTTGTTGGCGGTCGCGCTGTACAATCGCTTCGCGCCACGCGGTCGCGCTTCGATTGACGAGCCGGCGGCGAGCCGTGCGTTCGTGCGCACGATGCGGATCGAGATCGCGCTCGCGCTGGCGATCTTCGCGGTTACCGCCGGATGGCGGTTCGCGCCGCCGCCGCGCGCGCTGGCATCGCTCGCGGCGATGCCCGCCACCCTTCATGTCCATTCGCAGGCCATCCTTGCCGATGTCCGTTTCGATCCCGGCCGCGCCGGCCCGACAACAGCTTCGATTGTGGTGATGACAGGTGAGTACGGCCCGCTCGACGCCAGGGAAGTGCGACTCGCCCTGTCGAAGGAGGATTCCGGCATCGAGCCGGTCCGCCGCCCGGCAACGAGGGATGCCGACGGCATCTGGCGCGTGCGGGGATTGTTGGTTCCCCAGCCGGGCCGGTGGACCGTGCGGATCGATGTGCTGGTCAGCGATTTCGAGAAGGTGACGCTGGAGGACGCTGTTGAGTTTCGCCCGTGAGGGGCGAGAACAGAGCAACAAGGCGGCGCGCGACACGGCGGCGAAAGCGGCCGCGTAGAACAGCGCGGTTGTGTCGTATTCTCGTTTGAGCGGCAAACTGCCGCTTAAGAATTTGTGGCGCCTGACGCGCCGGCAATAAGTGCCATTCGTACTAGTTCCGAGAGGCTTGACGCCTCCATCTTCGTCATAACGTTCGCGCGGTAGATTTCGATCGTGCGCGGGCTGATCTGCAGATTGTGGGCGATTATTTTGTTTGGGTGGCCAGCGACAAGGCCGTCGAGAACCTGCCGCTCCCGCTGCGACAGGCTTGCGAGACGCGACCGAACGGCCGCCGCCGCAGCTTGTCGTTCCGCGTCGTTCTGCTGCCGGTTGAGGGCCGACTGCACCGCCGCCAACAGCGCCTCATCGTCATATGGCTTCTCGAAGAAATCGGCCGCTCCCAACTTCATCGCCTCGACCGCAAGGGGAATGTCGCCGTGACCGGTAATTACGATCACGGGGAAGGGATTGTCCGTGCTTTTGAGTCGTTCAAGGAGCTGAAGCCCGGTGATCTCCGGCATGCGCACATCGGTGATCACGCATCCGGGTTCCGCCTTGGCCAGACCGGTCAAAAATTGGTGCGCCGACTCATAGGTGCGCACGCGGACGCCCGCTGCTTCCAGCATGAATCGTAATGCGTCGCGAGCCGCATCATCGTCGTCGATCACATGCACAAACGTTTCACCTTGCATTCGCGAATTCCTCCCCAGTCACGGCACGGAGCGTGAAGTAGAAGATCGTTCCGCCTTGCGGATTCGGTCGCATGCCGATCTGGCCGCCATGCGACTCGATGATGGTGCGGCAGATCGACAGTCCGACGCCCATGCCATGTATCTTGGTTGTGAAGAACGGCTGAAACAGTTGTTTTGCCACGTCATCGCCGATGCCGGAGCCCGTGTCCGCGACGCTGACCTCGACCATTTCGCCGTCAGCCGGAACGACGGACACAGTCAATTCGCGCGTCGTGCTCTCGGTCATTGCATCGATGGCGTTGCGCATCAAATTGAGAATGACCTGCTGAATCTGAACTTTGTCGGCAAGGACCAGATCGTGTTCCAGGTCGAAGTTGAAGCGCACGCGAATTCCCATTTCCTTCGCGCCGACCAAGGCAAGTGCGCTGGCCTCCTCAACCAGCTTTGAGATGCTTTCCAGCTGCTGTTCGGACTCTCCGCGCGCGACGAATTCCCGCAAACGGCGGATGATCTGGCCGGCGCGCATGGCCTGATCGGCGGCCTTGTCGAGGGCTTCCTTTACGAGCGCGGATCGCTCGTCGGTTGCCTCCTGCATCAGGCGGCGTGATCCCTTCATGTAATTGGCGATGGCTGAAAGCGGTTGGTTCAACTCATGCGCCAGCGTCGAGGCCATTTCGCCCATCGCGGTGAGGCGTGACACCTGGACGAGTTCGGATTGCAGTTCCTGCAGCCGCTGCTCCGTTTGCTGGCGCTCGGTCACGTCTCGAACGAAACCGGTAAAGTACTGCTCATCGCCCAGTTTCATCTCGCCGACGGCCAGTTCCATCGGAAAGGTCGATCCATCCCTGCGTTCGCCGACCACGAGTCGGCCGACTCCGATAATGCGCTTCTCTCCCGTCGCGAGATATCGCTGAAGATATCCGTCGTGATTTTCGCGATAGGGCGCCGGCATCAGGATTTTCACATTTTTTCCGACTATCTCGCTCGCGTTGTAATCGAACAGGCGTTCGGCAGCGGCGCTGAACGAGAGAATCATGCCGCGCGTGTCGATCACGATCATGGCGTCGGGGATCGTGCTGAGGATCGACGCGAGATAGGCCTCGCGAGTGCGGACGTCCTGCTCCTTCGTCAAAAGGCGCAGGCGACGACGAATATAGAATTCAGCGGTCAATGCGATGCCGATGCCGATGACCACGAATGCGATCGCATTTCCCAGGTATGCGCTTGTGATCGCGGCAGCGGAGTTGAGCGCCAGATCGACCGCGACCGCCAGGAAAGTCGTCGCGAGGCCCGGCCCAACGCCGCCGAAGCTGCTGGCGATCAGAACGGCGGGAACGTAAAGAAGGAAGGGGGCAAACGGGCCGACAATCGGTTGCAGAATCCATTGCGCGGCGAAGGTTGCGAGCGCCAGCGCGGCCCCGAGCAAGTACGGCTCCCAGCGTCGCGCGGCAAAAGCCGCGGGACGAATGCCGATCTTCTCTAGCGGACCGTCTTCGTGCATCCTGGTCGCCTGAAAACTCTATTTTTGCGACGATAACACAACGGTTTCCGGCGCTCCTACGGGATTCCCCTTAGGTGTCTTCCCGCAATTTACCGCCGGTTCTCGCACGGGTATCGAGTCTGTGCGATCGAAGTGGCAATGCACGCAACGGAATCGCCGCTCGATTTGCCGATGGAGGCATATCATGCAGGCCGCAGATATCATGACGCGGGACGTCATCACGGTTGCGCCCGACGATTCCGTTCGAGATGCGGCGTTAATGCTGCTGAAGAACCGGATCAGCGCGATGCCCGTGCTCGACAGTCAGGGACGGCTGGTGGGTGTGGTCAGCGAGGGTGATCTCCTGCGCCGCGCCGAAATTGGGACCGAGGAGCGGCGGCCATGGTGGCGGGAAGCGTTCGCGGACAAAGAGCGGCTGGCGCGGGACTATATTCGGGCGCACGGCCGCAAAGTCTCAGACATCATGACCTCACCCGCGATCTTCGCGACGCCCGAGACGGAGCTCGCCGCGATTGCCTCGCTGCTGGAGCAAAATGGCATCAAACGTCTGCCGATCGTCGAAAAGGGACGGCTCGTCGGGCTGCTGAGCCGCGCCGATGTGCTACGCGCGTTCGCCGAATGTAGCAATGTCATGCCCGCGATACAGACAATCGCGGATGAGCAGATCCGCAGCCGTCTCGACGCCGAATTGCGTTCGTTGCGATGGCTGTCGCCGGGAAAATTCAGCGTTGCCGTCGAGCACGGAGTTGTCGAGCTTTGGGCAGCGGTCGACAGCGAGGCTGAATGCCAGGCACTGGTCATTGCCGCGGAAACGACGCCCGGCGTCACCGCGATCAACAATCACGTTTTCGTCGGACCAATGCCCTCCGGCGTTTAGCCGTCGCCGCAATTCTTTCACTGACATCGTGGCGCGTCCTCGCGAGGGGGCGCGCCGACGTTCATGCGTGGTCCGGCGTCGCCATCTTCCTATCGGGTTACGGACAATCCCTTAGGTAGAGAATCGGAATTTCGCAGCGCTCCTCATCGGACTATTTGCAACGAGGAAATTCATCGTTGGAGGAAGCCATGAGCAGCTTCGTAGATCGGATACGCGAGTGGATCGCGGTTCGAGCGGCGAAAGAGGAACTCCGCCGGCTCGGCGACCAGGAAGCCGGCCGCATTGCCAAGGATACCGGAGTCGGCATCAGCGAACTCTACCAGCTCAATCGCCTGGGCCACCGAACCGCCGACCTGTTGCCGCGCCGGCTGAAATCGCTGGGCCTTGATCCGCGCGACATCGACAACCGACGCCCGGCCCTCATGAGGGACATGCAACGCGTCTGCACCTTCTGCAAGAGGCACGGCACCTGCGCCCGCGAACTCGCGCGGCCGCTCGAGCCGTCGGAGCGATGGAAAACATACTGCCCGAATTCGGCGACGATCGAGGCACTGGCGGTGGACGCCGCCGAACCGGTTTGACGAACAGCAAAAGGAGATCGAGATGAGCTACAGCGAGAGAAAATCGGGACGTGAGCCGCTGGCGGTTGCGATGGTGCTGGCGGCGATAGCGGGGATGGGATTCTGGCAACTCCTGCCGGGGCAGCCAGCTTCTTCCGGCAGCGCTACAATCATTTCGCCCGCGCATGCTGCGACGGCTATGCCGGTCGGGCCAGCCGCCAAGCCCGGCACGTTGGCGCATACCAAGACGCCGCTGGCGCCGAGCAACGGAGGTGCCGTCAGTGTGGTCCGCGATCCGACCGATCTTCCCAAGCCGCTCAACAATCGCGCTCCTTCACGCGTGAAAGTCGAGCTGGAGACGATCGAACTGACCGGCAAGCTGGACGACGGATCGAGCTACAGGTTCTGGACATTCAACGGCAGAGTTCCCGGTCCGCTCGTGCGCGTGCGAGTAGGGGACGTTGTCGAGGTTCGTCTCAAGAATCACGAAGACAGCGCGCTGATGCACAACGTCGACTTTCACGCAGTCACCGGACCGGGCGGCGGCGCAAAGGCGACGGATGCGGACCCGGGTGAGTTGCGAAGCTTCGAGTTCAAGGCGACCAATCCCGGGCTGTATGTCTATCACTGCGCGGTCACGATGGCGGCTCAGCACATCGCGAACGGCATGTACGGGCTGATCCTCGTCGAGCCGGAAGGCGGACTGCCGAAGGTCGATCACGAATTCTATGTGATGCAGGGCGAGCTCTATACCGAGCAGGCCTTTGGCACCAAGGGCGAACTGGCCGAGAGCCACGAGAAGCTCATGAACGAACGGCCCGAGTACTTCATCTTCAACGGAGCCGTCGGCGCATTGACGACTGAAAAGCCGCTGAAGGCGAAAGTGGGAGAGACCGTCCGGATTTACTTCGGGGTTGGTGGCCCGAACTACACGTCATCGTTCCATGTGATCGGCGAGATCTTTGACAAGCTGTACAATCTTGGCTCGCTGACTTCGCCGCCGCTGCTCGACGTGCAGACTACGACCGTACCGCCGGGCGGCGCCGCCGTGGTTGAGTTCAAACTCGACGTGCCGGGCAACTACATGCTGGTCGACCATGCACTCACGAGAGTTGCACGTGGACTGGCGGGCGTTCTCCAGGTCGAGGGTTCGGACAATCCGGCGGTGTTCAAGGATCACGATCCAGCCCGATCCGCCCAGTCGATGTCTCATTAGCACTCTTTATGCCGGAGAAGGGCGCGGTCGGGCCGCGCCCTTCATCGCGAACGCGCGGCGCAATCCGGACGTTACAAAAGGCGAGTACGATTCTATGGTGATGTCTACTTGGTGAGCGGAGGATTGGTATTATGCCAAACTGGCGCGAATGGTATATCGCTGCAATCGGCGTCGTGCTGATCGTCGGCGGACTTGCCGTCGCCACGCAATTCGATTCTCCGCCATCACACGACCATGCATCGCAGCAGGCCAACGCACCTGCGTCGCAGCCTAGTGAACAGCTCTCGTCTACGAAGTCGGAGAACAACGGAGTGAAGCCGGCGGCAAAATCCGCTCCGGCGGCTAAGGACGTTCCGCAGAAAGCCGCAAAGCAAACGCCGGCTGCCGTGAAAGACGCCGAACCTCCGGCGAAAGACATTAAGTCCGCGCAGGCGCCGGCGGCAAAGTCTCAGGCCGAAGCGCCGCAAGTGGTCAAGCAGGCGCCCGCCGCAAAAGCGACGCCTTCAAACCAGCATGCCGACCACGCGGCCCACGCGGTGGCTCCGGGCGCGGCATCCGGTGGTGACGCGGCGCTCGGCCAGCAAGCCTTTCGAAAATGTCAGGCGTGCCATTCGGTCGAAGCGGGGAAGAACCTAATCGGTCCGAGTCTCGCAGGCGTCGTAGGCCGTCCTTCGGCGCAGGCCGAGGGCTACAATTACTCGCCGGCTATGAAGGACTCTAAGGTCGTCTGGGACGCGGCCGCGCTCGGCGCGTTTCTTGAGGCACCGCAGAAATTCATTCCCAAGAACAAGATGGCGTTTCCGGGCCTGCGCTCCGAAACCGAGCGCCGAAACGTCACGGCCTATCTTGCCAGCACCGGCGCGGGCGCGGCACCTGCGGTCGCGCAACGGGAGCCGGCGCCGAGCACTGCGAAGCAAAAAGGTTCGGCTCCCAAAGGTCCGGCTGCCAAAGGTGCGGCGCCGGCCCAAAAAGTTTCACCGCCCGCGGTCGCTCAACGCACTGATCCGTCTGCCGCGCGCCCCGCACCGCAGCCGGGCGCGGCGGCGATCGATACTTCGGTCGCTTACGTTCCCGACGTACGCATCACTTTGCGCTCGGGCATTGCCGACGGCCGGATGGTTTATCTCGGCGTGGGCGGCGGAATCGATGGCCAGGTCAATCCCGTGCTCTCCGCCGCCGAAGGGCAGGTCGTGCAGATCACGTTGTTGAACGGCGAGGGTGCCGAGCACGATATCGTCATACCGGATCAGAACGCTGCTTCACCGCGCATCACCGGCCGCGGCACCAGCACCGTGCTCGTCTTCCGCGCCACCAAGATCGGCGACTTTGTCTATTACTGTGACGTTCCCGGACACCGGGAGGCGGGGATGGAAGGAAAATTCCTCGTCACGCCGCGTCCGCCCGACCAGGTGATGGTCGAGGCCGATATCTCGCAGCAGCCGACCGCGGTGCCGCCGCCGATCGGCGACCGCGAACCGCAGACGATCCGCGTCGATCTCGTGGCGGTCGAGCTCGAAGCGCGTCTGGCGGAAGGCACGACCTACGGCTTCTGGACGTTCAATGGCCGCGTGCCTGGACCCATGTTGCGTGCCCGCGTCGGCGACACGCTCGACGTTCACCTGCGCAATTCCGACGACAGCGCGTTTATCCACTCGGTGGACTTTCACGCGGCCACTGGTCCGGGCGGCGGCGCTGCTGCGACCCAGGTGGACCCGGGCCATCTTAAGTCGTTCAAGTTCAAGGCGCTCGTTCCGGGCCTGTATGTCTATCACTGCGCGACGCCGATGGTGGCGCATCATATCACCAATGGCATGTACGGCATGATCCTGGTCGAACCCGAGGGCGGATTGCCAAAGGTCGACAAGGAATTTTACGTCATGCAGGGGGAAGTCTACACGCAGGAAGCCTTCGGCCAGCAGGGGCGACAGGAGTTCAGCGTCGAGAAACTTCTCAACGAACGGGCTGAATATCTCGTATTCAACGGCGCTGTCGGCGCACTGTCGTCGCTCCATCCGTTGACGGCGAAGGTCGGCGAGACTGTGCGCATCTTTTTCGGCGTCGGCGGTCCCAACTACACGTCCTCATTTCACGTGATTGGCGAGATTTTCGACCGCGTGTACAGCTTCGCCGATGTACTCAGCCCGCCCCTTCGCGGCGTGCAGACGATCACCGTGCCGCCGGGCGGTGCCGCCATCGTTGAGTTCAAAATCGACGTGCCGGGCAACTACATCCTGGTTGACCACGCGCTCTCGCGGGCCGAACGCGGACTGGTCGGCATCCTCCAGGCCGAAGGCGCGCCTAATCCGCAGATCTTCGAAGGCAAAGTCGAAGCGGGCTCAGGCCATTGAGCGAGTTGCCGGCGCCGCCCGGCGGAGAAGAACGCCGACGGCGTCTGGCGCGTGCGGGGACTACTGGTTCCCCGGCCGGGCCGGTGGACCGTGCGGATCGATGTGCTGGTCAGCGATTTCGAGAAGGTGATGCTGGAAGATTCCGTTGAGTTTCGCCCTTGAAGAGCGAAATTCACGGTGAATGGCTCGTATCAGGAATTCGAATTAGAGCGTGCGGTGCCGGCACGCTAGGATCGGGCATGTCTAAACCCGCGCTACTGCTGCCGAATGACCGCCTGCTCGACCACGTGCGGGCGGCCGCGCGCGGCATGGCGGTGAGCGGCATCGTCGAGGCGATGAAGCACGGCTTCGGCCGCGA
>JAICQA010000361.1 GCA_025929595.1 Xanthobacteraceae bacterium | reverse complement strand
CCTTGACGCGCGCCTGAAGCTTTTTTTCGTCAACCTGCTTTTCGTCGAGCAGATCCCACATCATGCGCGTGAGATCGCCGGGACGCGGCAGGCTGCCGGCATGCGTGGTCAGGATGCGGTCGGCACTGCGCATTCGTTCCTCCCCGCGCGTCAGCGCGCGCTTTTTGCGCGGAGGGCGGACGAGGGCGTCATGTCGGCAGTTTGATTGTCAGGCGACTGTCTGCGACGCGGCACGCGGACCCGTAACAAGCCTCCGACTTGCGGAAAGCCTACGACCGGCCTTTCGGTACGGCAAGCGGACACGCGCGATGGGCGCTGCCCACCGGTCCCACCAGATCGTTCGGGATTCATCGCGTTCCCCGGCCGGCCGCGCAGCGGCCGAGCCGGGCTCCAGAGCGACAAGCTCAGAGCAAGCTGCTCTGGGTCCCGGCTCTCGCGCTTCGCGCTCGGCCGGGAAACTGAAATCAGGCCGCCGTCTTGCGTGCGGCGACCACCTGGTCGGCCTGCTTGCCGGTCAGTTCCTGCAAGTGGTCGAACTTGAAGGTGAGGCCGCCGACTCCCGCCGTCGCCGAGCGCACCTCGATGATGAGGTCGCCGATCTCCGACTCGGGCAACATCGCCTTGACGACGTCCCAGCCGGGCCAGTCCTCGCGGGCGTCGAAGCCGAGGATCTGGCCGCGGCGCTGCGAAAGAATGGCGTTGATCTTCGCGGTCGCTTCGTTCGGGCAGGCGATCTCGACCGTGTCGATCGGTTCGAGCAGCACCGGCTGGCAGTTCGGCAGCGCCTCGCTCATGGCGAGGCGGCCGGCGAGCTGAAACGCCATATCGGAGGAGTCGACGTCGTGATAGGAGCCGTCGGTCAACGTGACGGCGACATCGACGACCGGGAAGCCAAGCGGACCGGTCTTCAGGAAGTCGTGCACGCCGCGCTCGACCGACGGCACGTACTGGCTCGGGACGACGCCGCCCTTGATCGCGCTCGCGAACTGGAAGCCGGAGCCGCGCGGGAGCGGCTTGATGTCGAGCACCACGTCGCCGAACTGGCCGTGGCCGCCGGTCTGCTTCTTGTGACGGCCGCGCTGGGATGCACCCTTGCGGATGGTTTCGCGGTAACCGACACGCGGTTGGTGAGTGGAAATCGCCACGCCGTAGCGGCCCTGAAGCCGCTCCGATGCGACGCGCAGATGCATCTCGCCCTGGCCCCAGAGGATCACGTCGCCGGTTTCGGCGTTGTGAACCACCGAGATGGACGGATCTTCGTCGGTCAGTTTTGTGAGCGCGGCGCCGAGCTTCACATCGTCCTTACGTTCGCGGGCGGCGATGGCGACCGCGAGCACGGGCGGCGGCGAGGCGACCTCGGCAAGCGAGGCCGGCGCGGATTTACCGGTCGAGACCGTTTCACCGGTCTTGATCGCGTCGAGCTTGCCGAGTGCGACGGTTTCACCGGCCTGCGCGGGACCGCGCTTGTCGATGGCGGCGCCCTGGACCTTGAACACGCCAGCGATGCGCGCGGATTCGCCGGCCGAGCCGGTGACGGTTGCGCCTTCGCCGATCTCGCCCGACAGCACGCGCGTGACCGACATTTTCCCGGCATGCGGGGTGTGCAGCG
Organism: Xanthobacteraceae bacterium; assembly: GCA_025929595.1. Classification (GTDB taxonomy): domain Bacteria; phylum Pseudomonadota; class Alphaproteobacteria; order Rhizobiales; family Xanthobacteraceae; genus JAUSIF01. Next base: position 1,304 of record JAICQA010000361.1, on the reverse strand, counting down.
ATTTCAGCACGTAGCCGACCGCCTCCTTGCCGGGCTTGATGCCGAGGCGCGCGGCGGTCTCGGCGACTCCGGGCGCTTCATGGCGCAGCGCCTTGAGGAGCCGCAGCACGCCGTTCGTGCGCGTGGCGGAGCCGATGAACACCGGGCAGATGAGGCCCTCGCGCAGCTCCTTGACGAGGTCGTTGAATACCTTGTCGCGCGGAGGCTCGATATCCTCGAGCAATTGCTCCATGAGCGCGTCGTCGTGGTCGGCGAGCTTCTCCAGCATGGTGAAGCGCGCCTCCTTCTTGCGGCTGGCGTTATCGCCTTCGACCGCTACGACCTGACTCTCGGCATGCTCGCGATAGATGAAGGCGCGCTCAAGCGCGAGGTCGACAAAGCCTTCGATGATGTCGTTCTTCCAGATCGGAATCTGGCGCAGGACGAGGGGCACGCGCGATGCGGGCTGAAGAAGGGCGAGCGTTTCGCGCACGCGCTTGTCGGCCTTGTCGATCTTGTTGATGAAGACAAAGCGCGGAATGTTTCGTGTTTCCAGCTCGCGCATGACGAGCTGCAGTTGCGGCATCTTGCGCTCGTCCGCTTCGCAAACAACGATGGCGGCATCGACCGGCGGGAGCGCCGCGCGCAGGTCCTGCGCGAATTCGATCGAGCCGGGGCAATCGAGGAAGGTGTAGGTGTCGCCGAGGAATTCCGTCGAGGCGACGGAAATCTCCACGCTCATCCGGTGCGCGCGCGATTCCGCGCCCGCGTCGCCAATGGTATTGCCGGCCTCGACGGAGCCTGCGCGCTGCACCGCGCCGGTGCGTTCCAGTATTGCTTCGAGCAACGTGGTCTTGCCGGATTGAAAGGGGCCGACGAGCGCGATGCAGCGCGGGCCCCTGTTTGGTCTGCCGTTCTGTGATCCGCCTTCGGGCATGGACGCCTCCTCGGTGCGTTGCGCCCCCGAGGCCGCGTTAGGCCGCATGCAGGGGCTTACCCCCGTCTTGCCGGGGGTGTCCCGGCGTCGGCTCCGCGCGTATTCCGGTGTCCGGCGCGCGCGACCGGCCGGAGGCATATCGTTTCAGGGGAATGAGGCGCTGGCAAGCCTTGAAGCCGGATGGGTTGTGAGCAGGCACTATCGCCGGCAAACGCTACGTTCGGGTGGACGCCGCACGTGTCTATCCGTCAGGCCGTTGCCACGCATCGAGCGCGAGTTCGAGGACGGTCCATGTGGCGATGTCGGCACGACCGAACGGATGTCTCTTCGGCGCTGTTCCGACGATCCGATAACCAAACTTGCGCACGTACCAGTCGACGACCTCGGG
>JAICQA010000345.1 GCA_025929595.1 Xanthobacteraceae bacterium | reverse complement strand
GGCGGCATAATGGTCGCCGTCGCCTGCCAGATCGCGGATTTCGACCCGGGCGTCGGGGATCGCCTCCTTGATCAGGCGCTCTATTTCGTGAGCATCCATTGCCATTGCGGTTCCCCGAGCTCAGGCGGGCTGTTTCATATAGTTGGGCAGCCAGCCCTCGTGAGTCGCCTGCAAGGTCGAGACCAATATTGGGTTCTCACCCGGCAGCGTCAATTCCGTCCCGCCGGTGATACCCAGCCGCGCAAGCGGGATGCCCGCTTTGGCGGCGGCGGTCTCGATTTTGGGCAGGTCTACTGCGTCTATCGTGACGACGTAGCGCGCCTGATCCTCGCCGAACCAAAAGGCATGGGCGGGAATGTCGGAGGGAGCGGCATCGAGCTTGGCACCGATGCCGGAGGCCATGGCCATCTCGGCAATGGCCACGAGCAGGCCGCCATCCGACAGGTCGTGGACCGCGGTGAGGAGTCCTTCACCAATTTGCGAACGGACGAAGTCGCCGGTGCGCTTTTCCAGTGCGAGGTCGACGGGAGGCGGGGCGCCTTCCTCGCGGCCGAGGATCGTCGCGAGATAGGCCGACTGGCCGAGCCAACCCGTGGTTTTGCCAATGAGCAGAATCACTTCGCCCTCGCGCTTGAACGACAGATTCACCGACTTCGCGAGGTCGTCGAGCAAACCGACGCCGCCGATCGTGGGCGTCGGCAAAATCCCGCGGCCGTTGGTCTCATTGTAGAGCGACACGTTCCCTGACACGACCGGGAAGTCGAGGGCCTTGCAGGCTTCGCCGATGCCGCGCACGCACCAGACGAACTGACCCATGATTTCGGGCCGTTCGGGATTGCCAAAATTGAGATTGTCGGTGACGGCGAGCGGACGCGCGCCGACGGCGGTCAGGTTGCGCCAGGCTTCCGCCACCGCCTGCTTGCCGCCTTGATAAGGATCGGCCTCGCAATAGCGCGGCGTCACGTCGGTGGTCATGGCGAGCGCCTTCGGCCCTTCGCCGACGCGCACGACGGCGGCGTCGCCGCCCGGGCGCTGCAGCGTGTTGCCGAGGATCAGGTGATCATACTGCTCCCAGACCCAGCGCTTGGAAGATAAATCCGGCGAGCCAATGAGTTGCTCGAGAATCCTGAAAATCGGAGCCGGGCAGGGAACGGAAGCCGCTTCTAGCACCGGCAGCTTCTTCGGCTCCGCATAGGGCCGCTCGTATTCGGGCGCCTCGTCGCCAAGTTCCTTGATCGGCAGATCAGCCATCACGTCGCTGTTGTGGCGGACGATGAAGCGCTTGGTGTCGGTGGTTTCGCCGACGATGGCGAAGTCAAGGCCCCACTTGCGGAAGATTTCTTCCGCCTCTTTTTCCTTCTCGGGCTTGAGCACCATCAACATGCGCTCTTGTGATTCCGAGAGCATCATCTCGTAGGCGCTCATGCCTTCCTCGCGCGTCGGCACGCGCTCGATGTCGAGCGTGATGCCGAGGTCGCCCTTGGCGCCCATCTCGACCGCGGAGCAGGTGAGGCCGGCGGCGCCCATATCCTGAATGGCGATCACGCAGCCCTTGCGCATGATCTCAAGCGACGCCTCCAGTAGAAGTTTTTCCGAGAACGGATCGCCCACCTGAACGGTCGGGCGCTTCTCCTCGGAGTCTTCTCCGAACTCGGCCGATGCCATGGTCGCGCCGTGGATGCCGTCGCGGCCCGTCTTGGAGCCGAGATAGACGACGGGGCGCCCGACGCCGGTGGCCTTGGCGTAGAAAATCTTATCGGTCTCCGCGATGCCGACCGCCATCGCATTGACGAGAATGTTGCCGTCGTAGCGCGAATGGAAACCGACCGAACCGCCGACGGTCGGCACGCCGAAGCTGTTGCCGTATCCGCCGATGCCGGCGACGACGCCCGCCACGAGCTGCCGGGTCTTCGGATGGTCAGGCGAGCCGAAGCGCAGCGCGTTGAGACATGCGATCGGACGCGCGCCCATGGTGAAGACGTCGCGCAGGATGCCGCCGACGCCCGTGGCCGCGCCCTGATAGGGCTCGATGAAGGACGGGTGGTTGTGACTCTCCATCTTGAAGACGCAGGCCAAGCCGTCGCCGATATCGATGACGCCCGCATTCTCGCCTGGTCCCTGGATCACCCACGGCGCCTTGGTTGGCAGCGTACGCAGATGGACGCGCGAGGATTTGTAGGAGCAGTGCTCGTTCCACATGGCCGAGACGATGCCGAGCTCGGTGAAGCTCGGGTCGCGGCCGATGAGGGCGCGGAAGCGCTCATATTCGTCGGGCTTCAGCCCATGCTCGGCGACAAGCTCTCGCGTGATCTTCGGCTCGTTTCGGATCATTGGATTTCGTTCACGCCGCTTCCAGGGCCGTGCGGATGCTTTCAAAAAAACCACGGCCGTCGGTGGGGCCGACGACGGGATCGACGTGGTTCTCGGGATGCGGCATCAGCCCGAACACGTTGAGCTTCTCGGACAGGATGCCCGCGATCGCGTTGGTCGAGCCGTTGTGATTCCACTTCGGATCGAGCGTGCCGTCGGGCGCGGTGTACCGGAAGAGGACGCGCCCGTCGCCTTCGAGCCGCGCCAGCGTCTCGCTGTCGGCGATGTAGTTGCCCTCGCCGTGCGCGACCGGGACCTTGATCACATCGCCCGCGTTGTAGCGGCGCGAGTAAGGCGTGTCCGAGCGCTCGACGCGCAGATATACCTCGCGGCACATGAATTTAAGCTGGGCGTTCCGCACCAGCACGCCGGGCAGCAATCCGGATTCACATAGAATCTGGAAGCCGTTGCAGATGCCGAGCACGAGGCCGCCGCGATCGGCGTGCGCGCGAACTGCGTCCATGATCGGCGCGCGGGCGGCAATCGCTCCACAGCGAAGATAGTCGCCGTAGGAGAAGCCGCCGGGCAGCACGACGAGATCGGTGTTCGCGGGCAGGCTCGTGTCGGCGTGCCAGACGAATTTCGGCTTGCGGCCCGAGGTCAGGGAGATGGCGCGCGCGACATCGCCTTCTCTGTTCGATCCGGGGAAAACGATAACGGCTGCGTTCATCGGCACATTCAGATCGTGTTG